>JBMYWT010000048.1:0-20720 GCA_049607665.1 Maricaulaceae bacterium | reverse complement strand
GTAAAAATTAGCTCGCGAGCGGCAGCTCAAAATTCTGGTTCGTGGCATGGGACGGCATGACGGCGAGGGTGCCGGCCTTAGGGGCTGCGCGCCATGAGAATATCTTGGAAAGGGCGCTGCCCTTTTCGCAGTACCATTTTTTAACGGACGGATCCCAGCGGGCACCCAATCGTTTAGCAAGATTGCGGTCAGAATAATCAATGGAGAGATATTGCTTGGTCATAATGTGTCCTTTCATCTCGTTCTATGCTCAAAGTATGTGCAGAACATACCAAGAACAAAATTAATGTCAAGCCGTGGTGACATGACCTGCATGCGGCGTTACGCTTGGGGTATATATAGAGTGTAACATTGGAGGGAATTATGCGCGCAGTAGCTTTGGGGCTTTCGGCTTTATTATTGGCGTCTTGCCAGACAACCATGGGAACTAAGGCGGAGACGTCTATGTCATCGGCTGAGATGGCAGCATTGCATGCGCGCACCTTAACGCTTGATACGCATGTCGACATTCCTCTTACTTATATGGGGGAAGTCGATCCGGGCGGGGTTACTGAGGCGCAGGTTGATCTGCCGAAGATGGAAGCTGGCGGCTTGGACGCGGCTTTTTTCATTGTCTACACGCCGCAAACCCCTGTGAGCGCATCAGGATATAAAGAGGCGAGCGCAATCGCGGAAACACGTTTCGCGGCGATCGATAAGTTGGTGCGTACTTACCCAGAGCGCATCGAGCTGGCGAAGACAGCCGCAGATGTGCGCCGTATCGTGGCGCAAGGTAAGCGTGCGGCCTTGATCGGCATGGAAAATGCTTATCCGCTCGGCGGCACAACGAAGAGCGTAGATCTCTGGGCGGACCGAGGTGTGCGCTATATGGGGATTACCCATATGGGGCATAATCAATTTGGCGATAGTTCTAACCCCAAGGCGCAATGGAATGAGCCTGATGCCGTATTTGGCGGTTTATCTGATTTGGGACGCGATCTTGTTGTTGCGCTCAATGATGCGGGCATAATGGTTGATGTTTCCCATGCGGGGAAGGCAACAATGATGCAGGCGACGGCGCTCTCCCGCGTGCCTGTGATCGCCAGCCATTCTGGCGTGATGGGCGTCGCCAAGAGCGCGCGTAATCTGGATGATGAACAATTAAAGACCTTGGCGACCAATGGCGGCGTTGTGCAGCTCGTGGCGTTGGGCGCTTATGTAAAGGCCCTCACGCCCAAGCAAGAAGCCTTTAAGGCCTCCGTACGCGCGGATATGGGGCTAGAAACAGATAAGGCCCTTTGGGGCATGGATGAGGCACAGCAAAAGGCCTATTTTGCCGCGCTCGCACCAATGGCTGACATGAGCCCGCCCGCCAGCGTGTCTGATTATGCCGATCATATTGACTACGCCGTGAAGGTCGCGGGAATCAATCACGTGGGAATCGCCTCTGATTTTGATGGCGGCGGGGGAATCGCAGGCTGGGAAGATGCTTCAGAGACCGCAAATGTCACAGAAGAGTTGATTTCGCGCGGATATTCTGAAGAAGACATCGCTAAAATATGGGGTGAAAACCTACTCCGGGTTATGGAAGCGGTCGAAAAAGGTGCGAAATAGGCTATAAACGTAGTTATATCGCCGTAAACACAGCAAAGTGGCCGTGTTTTAGAACACTATTCAAAAGGCTGAAAAAAAAGACACGACTAACTGTTGACGATACCAAAACACGCGGCTATACGCCCTCCAACTGATGAGGGTGCTGTCTGAGGGTTACCTTAGAAACCTCCCTTAAGGGGTAAAATGTTTAATTCGTCGCGTTCGCCATATCTCAATAACGAGATGTGGTTTTCGCAGTGTGTTGCAAATGACCTGTTATGCTAACTGTTTGGCAGGGTAATTTGCTTTTTGTGCAGGAAAAAGGCTCTACCAATGCCAACAATTCAGCAGCTCATCCGGAAGCCCCGGCAGGACAAACGTAAACGGAACAAGGTTCCGGCTCTTGAGGCGTGTCCTCAGAAGCGTGGTGTCTGTACGCGCGTTTATACAACAACTCCTAAGAAGCCGAACTCAGCGCTTCGTAAAGTGGCAAAAGTTCGCCTGACTAATGGCTTTGAGGTTCTTAGCTATATCCCTGGTGAGGGTCACAATCTGCAAGAACACTCAGTTGTTCTTATTCGCGGCGGCCGTGTAAAAGATTTGCCGGGTGTGCGTTATCACGTGCTTCGCGGTGTTCTGGATACACAGGGCGTTAAAGATCGTCGTCAACGTCGTTCGAAATACGGCGCGAAGCGTCCGAAGTAGGGGTAGTAAGAGATGTCACGTCGTCACCGCGCAGAGAAACGCGAAATTTTACCTGATCCAAAGTTTAACGACTTGGTTCTGTCTAAATTCATGAACGCCATCATGCTTGATGGTAAAAAGTCTATTGCTGAAAAAATCGTCTATGGCGCGATGGATATCGTCGAAGACAAGGCAAAGACTGAGCCGATCCGTGTATTCCACGACGCGCTAGAAAATATTAAGCCTGCTGTTGAGGTTCGCTCTCGCCGTGTTGGTGGTGCGACTTATCAGGTGCCTGTTGAGGTTCGTCCTGAGCGTCGTCAAGCTTTGGCTATTCGTTGGCTTGTGTCAGCGTCACGTTCACGTAATGAGAACACAATGCGCGAACGTCTCGCAGGTGAGCTTATGGATGCCTCTAACAACCGGGGTTCGGCTGTTAAGAAGCGCGAAGACACGCACCGTATGGCGGAAGCCAACCGTGCATTCTCGCATTATCGCTGGTAGAATAAAGTAATAGAGACCGATCATGGCACGCGAATATAAACTCGAAGACTACCGTAATTTTGGTATCATGGCGCACATTGATGCGGGTAAAACTACCTGCACGGAGCGCATTTTGTACTACACTGGTAAGAACCACAAAATTGCTGAAGTTCATGATGGCGCGGCCACTATGGATTGGATGGAACAAGAGCAAGAGCGCGGAATTACGATTACCTCTGCGGCTACGACTTGTTTTTGGGCTGGCAAGCGTTTGAACATCATTGACACACCTGGTCACGTTGACTTCACGATTGAAGTTGAGCGTTCTTTGCGTGTTCTTGATGGTGCGGTTACGCTTTTGGATGCTAACGCAGGTGTTGAGCCGCAAACTGAAACAGTTTGGCGTCAGGCTGATAAGTATAACGTGCCTCGCATGGTCTTTATTAATAAAATGGATAAAACGGGCGCAGATTTCTACGCTTCTGTTGAATCTGTAAAAGAGCGCCTCGGCGGTAACGCTATTGAGATGCAGCTCCCAATCGGCGCGGAAACAGAATTTCAAGGCGTTATCGATCTTGTGAAAAACGTCGCTTACACGTGGCCTGAAGAGTCGGATCTTGGTTCTAAGTACGATACTGTCGATGTTCCTGCTGATATGGTCGAAAAAGTCGAAGAATATCGCACGGCGCTTATCGAAACTGTCGCTGAGATGGATGATGCGGTCATGGAAGCCTATTTCGAAGGCGAAATGCCAAGCGTTGAGACAATTCAAAGTCTTGTGCGTAAATCAACAATCGCAGGTCACATTGTGCCTGTGTTCTGTGGTACGGCGTTTAAGAACAAGGGTGTTCAGCCATTGCTCGATGCTGTTGTGGCTTACCTCCCAAGCCCGCTTGATATTGCTGCCATTAAAGGTGTTGATGTTAAGACTGGCGAAGAAGTTGAGCGTCCAGCTGCGGATGATCAGCCGCTTTCAATGCTTGCGTTTAAGATCATGAACGACAAATTCGTGGGCACGCTAACGTTCTGCCGTATTTATTCGGGTAAACTCGAAACGGGCACGACGCTTCTTAACTCTGTTAAGGAAAACCGTGAGCGCGTTGGCCGCATGATGATGATGCACTCCAATGATCGTGAAGATATTCAAGAGGCGTTTGCTGGCGATATTATCGCTGTTGCGGGTCTTAAGCGTACAACAACGGGTGATACGCTTTGTGATGTAAATGCGCCTGTTATCCTTGAGCGCATGGAATTCCCTGATCCTGTTATTGAGATCGCTGTTGAGCCAAAATCAAAAGCCGACCAAGAAAAGCTAGGTGTTGGCCTCCAGCGCTTGGCTGCCGAAGATCCGTCATTCCGCGTGACGACCGACCAGGAATCTGGCCAGACAATCATGGCAGGTATGGGTGAATTGCACCTTGATATTCTTGTTGACCGTCTTAAACGTGAATTTGGCGTTGAGGCCAACATCGGTCAGCCGCAAGTGGCGTACCGTGAGGCGCTCGCGCATGAAGTTGATATTGATTACACGCACAAGAAGCAGTCTGGTGGTTCTGGTCAGTTTGGTCGCGTTAAGATCAAATTTGCGCCGGGTGAGCCAGGTACAGGTTTTGTCTTCGAATCTAAAATTGTCGGCGGTAATGTTCCTAAGGAATATATCCCTGGTGTTGAAAAAGGTATCCGCACAATGGCCGAAACAGGCTTGCTTGCTGGCTTCCCCGTGATCGACTTTAGGGCTGAGCTTTATGATGGTGCTTACCATGATGTTGACTCCTCTGTTATGGCGTTTGAAATCGCGGCTCGCGCTGCCTTCCGTCAGATCAAAGTTGAGGGCAAGGTTAAGCTGCTTGAGCCAATGATGAAGGTCGAAGTTGTGACGCCGGAAGAATATATGGGCGACGTAATTGGTGACTTGAACTCACGCCGCGGCATGGTTCAGGGTACTGAGATGCGCGGTAACGCAAATGTTGTTAACTCAATGGTACCGCTCGCAAACATGTTTGGTTACGTGAACGATCTTCGTTCTAAAACGCAGGGTCGCGCACAATTTACAATGACATTTGATCACTATGCGGCTACTCCGCAGGCTGTGATGGATGAAGTGATTTCTAAGCAGGGCGGCGCGTAACTCGCGCACCTAATATTTAACTCCAAAGAGAAGTACGGAGAGCTAAGATGGCAAAAGAGAAGTTTGAACGGACAAAGCCGCATGCCAATATCGGCACGATCGGCCACGTTGACCACGGTAAGACGACGCTAACAGCGGCGATCACGAAGTATTTCGGTGATTTCAAAGCCTATGATCAGATCGATGGCGCGCCTGAAGAAAAAGCGCGTGGCATTACCATTTCAACAGCCCACGTTGAGTATGAGACGGAAAACCGTCACTACGCACACGTCGACTGCCCAGGTCACGCTGACTATGTTAAGAACATGATCACTGGCGCGGCTCAAATGGACGGCGGTATCTTGGTTGTTAACGCAGCGGATGGCCCAATGCCTCAGACACGTGAGCACATCTTGCTTGCCCGTCAGGTTGGTGTTCCGGCCCTTGTTGTTTACATGAATAAAGTTGACCAAGTTGATGACGAAGAGCTTCTAGAGCTTGTCGAAATGGAAATCCGTGAGCTTCTAAGCTCTTATGACTTCCCGGGCGACGATATTCCTGTGATTGCAGGTTCTGCTTTGGCTGCTATGGAGGGTAAAAATCCTGAAATCGGCGAAGAGTCTATCAAAAAGCTTATGGCCGCTGTTGATGAGTACATCCCACAGCCAGACCGCGCTGTTGACGGTGCGTTCTTGATGCCAATCGAAGACGTGTTCTCAATCTCTGGTCGTGGTACTGTTGTTACTGGCCGTGTTGAGCGCGGAATTGTTAAAGTTGGCGACGAGATCGAAATCGTTGGTATCAAAGATACGCAAAAGACAACATGTACAGGTGTTGAAATGTTCCGCAAGCTACTCGATAGCGGCGAAGCGGGTGATAACATCGGCGCGCTTATCCGTGGTGTTGACCGCGAATCTGTTGAGCGTGGTCAGGTTCTTTGTAAGCCTGGCAGCGTTCAGCCGCACAGCAAGTTTACAGGCGAAGCCTATATCCTAACCAAAGACGAAGGCGGCCGTCACACGCCGTTCTTTAACAACTACCGTCCACAGTTCTACTTCCGTACAACTGACGTGACTGGCGTTGTAACTTTGAACGCGGGTACAGAGATGGTTATGCCGGGCGATAATGTTGAGATCAACGTTGAGCTTATCGTGCCAATCGCGATGGAAGAAAAGCTTCGCTTTGCGATCCGCGAAGGCGGCCGCACAGTTGGCGCTGGCGTCGTTGCGAAAATCATCGAGTAGCGCCCTAAGCGTTTTATTTAACCGGGCTGCGGCTACGCAGCTCATGTTTGTTGTTTGACAGTGTCAAATCGGATTTACCTCGTGAAAACGAGATCAAAAACTGGATTAAGTTATGGATAGCCAAAACATTCGTATCCGGCTCAAGGCCTTTGATCACCGTATCTTGGATCACTCGACCCAAGAGATCGTCTCGACCGCTAAGCGGACGGGCGCTCAGGTGCGTGGTCCGATTCCGCTGCCGACACGTATTGAGAAATTTACTGTGAACCGGTCTCCCCACGTGAACAAGAAGTCACGTGAGCAGTTCGAAATTCGCACACACAAGCGTATGCTTGATATTGTAGACCCTACGCCGCAAACCGTTGACGCGCTTATGAAGCTCGACCTCGCCGCTGGTGTGGACGTCGAGATTAAGTTAGGAGCTTAGGTCCATGTTACGTTCCGGTATTCTAGCTAAAAAATTAGGCATGACGCGCGTCTATGACGAAGCGGGTAATCATGTTCCAGTGACGGTTCTCTCGCTTGAGGGTTGTCAGGTTGTGGCCCACAAAACACAAGCGCGCGACGGCTACGTTGCTATGCAGCTTGGTGCGGGTGAGGCGAAGCCAAAGCGTGTTTCCAAAGCTGAGCGCGAACGCTTTGCGAAGGCGAATGTTACGCCAAAGATGAAGCTTTGCGAATTTCGCGTTGCTGAAGATAATATGATCGAAGTTGGCTCTGTTTTGAACGCTGAGCACTTTGTGCCTGGTCAAAAAGTTGACGTTGCTGGCGTTACGGTCGGTAAAGGTTTTGCGGGCGCGATGAAGCGTCACAACTTTGGCGGTCTGCGTGCGTCGCACGGTGTTTCGATCAGCCACCGTTCGCACGGTTCGACCGGTCAGTGTCAGGATCCGGGTAAGGTTTTTAAAGGTAAGAAAATGGCGGGCCATATGGGCGCTGTTCGTAAGACAAACCAAAACCTATCTGTTGCCCGTGTTGATGGCGATGAGGGTCTTCTTTTGATCAAAGGCGCTGTTCCAGGTTCAAAAGGTACTTGGGTTGAAGTTCGTGATGCTGTTAAAGGCACGAAAATGGATGATCTCCCAATGCCGGGTAAGTTTTCTGCGGCCGCTGCTGCTGCGCCAAAATCGGACGCCAAAGCGGCTAAAGCTGAAGCGCCGAAAGGTGAGGAAGAGTAGATGAAACTCGACGTACAAACATTAGCAGGCAAGAAGTCTGGCTCCGTCGATCTCGACGAAGCGGTCTTCGGTAACGAGCCTCGCAAAGATATTTTACACCGCATGGTGCGTTACCAATTGGCTAAACGCCAGTCTGGTACACATAAAACGCAAGAACGCGGCGATGTCTCTAAGACAACAAAGCGTATTGGTCGCCAAAAAGGTGGTGGTACGGCGCGTCACGGTAACGGTTCTGTATCTCAGTTCCGTGGTGGTGCTAAGGCGCATGGCCCGCGCGTTCGTTCACACGCTCATGATTTGCCGAAAAAAGTTCGTGCAATGGCACTTCGCCACGCACTTTCTGCTAAAGCGGGCGCGTCTGAGCTAATCGTAATTGATGATGCTGTTATGAAGGGGCCTAAGACGGCTGAACTTCGCGCGTCATTGGCTAAGCTTGGCGTTCAAAATGGTCTTGTTATCGGCGGTAACGCGATTGACGAGAACTTCGCTAAAGCGGCTCGCAATATTCCAAATGTCGATGTGCTTCCAAGCCAAGGCGCGAATGTCTATGATATTCTTAAGCGCCACACATTGGTTCTGACGAAGCAAGCGGTCCAAGATCTGGAGGCTCGCCTAAAATGAGTATGAGTGCACGTCATTATGATGCGATCGTAAGCCCGGTTATTACCGAGAAGTCTACGATTCTATCCGAAAACAATCAGGTTGTGTTTGAGGTGCCGGTAACGGCAACAAAGCCCGAGATCAAAGAAGCTATTGAGCAACTCTTTAGCGTTTCTGTCACGGCCGTGAACACAATGAAAACTAAAGGTAAAGCCAAGCGCTTCCGGGGTATTGCCGGTCGTCGTAAGGATGTCAAAAAAGCGATCGTGACGTTGAAAGACGGCGATACTATCGACATCGCAACTGGTTTGTAGGATTTAGAGATGGCTTTAAAGACATATAACCCAACCAGCCCTAGTCGCCGTAACCTCGTTCAGGTTGACCGTTCGGGCTTGCATAAAGGTCGTCCAGAGAAATCTCTGACACAGGGCCTTACGAAAAAAGGTGGCCGTAACAATACGGGCCGTATTACCGCTCGCCGTATCGGTGGTGGTCACAAGCGCCTTTATCGTATGGTTGATTTCAAGCGTAATAAGCTTGGCATGCCAGCAACTGTTTTGCGTCTTGAGTATGATCCGAACCGGACAGCTTTTATCGCGCTGATCGAATATAAAGATGGCGAGAAGGCTTACATCATCGCGCCGCAGCGTTTGGCCGAAGGTGATGTTGTTATCTCTACGGATAAAGCTGATGTGAAGCCTGGTAACTGTATGCCGCTCCGCGCCATGCCTGTTGGGACAATCATTCACAACATCGAAATGAAGCCTGGTAAAGGTGCTCAAATTGCACGTTCTGCTGGTACATATGCTCAGCTTGTTGGCCGTCAGGACGGTTACGCTCAGGTTCGTCTTAAGTCTGGCGAAATGCGCATGATCCACCAAGAATGCCGCGCCACTGTTGGCGCCGTGTCTAACCCGGATCATATGAATATTAATTTGGGTAAAGCTGGCCGTAAACGCTGGCTTGGTAAACGCCCACAAGTTCGCGGCGTAGCCATGAACCCGGTTGATCACCCGCATGGTGGTGGTGAAGGCCGTACCTCTGGTGGTCGTCACCCAGTGACACCTTGGGGTAAGCCGACTAAAGGTGCGCGTACGCGTTCAAATAAATCGACTGATAAATTCATCATTCGTTCGCGTCACGCGAAGAAGAAATAGGGAGGCCGATATGCCACGTTCAGTATGGAAAGGCCCGTTTGTTGATGGGTATTTGCTTAAAAAAGCCGAAGCGTCACGCGCTGATGGCGGTCGTAAGCCGATCAAAACATGGTCACGTCGTTCAACTGTAATGCCAAACTTTGTTGGTTTGTCATTCCAAGTTCATAACGGTCACAAATTTGTTCCTGTTTCTATCAACGAAGATATGGTTGGGCACAAGCTCGGTGAGTTTGCACCAACACGTACCTACTATGGTCACGGTGCCGATAAAAAAGCGAAGCGGAAGTAGTCATGGCTAAAGCTAAGAATCCACGCCGCGTAGCGGACAACGAAGCGCGCGCAAAACTGCGCATGATCCGGACAAGCCCAATTAAGCTTAATTTGGTCGCGCAACTTATTCGCGGTAGTAAAGTTGATAAAGCTCTGGCTGATCTAGAGTTCTCTCACAAACGTATTTCTAACGACGTTAAGAAGTGTCTTGAGTCGGCTATTGCTAATGCAGAAAACAATCACGGTCTTGATATCGATAGCCTGATTGTTGCCGAAGCTTATGTCGGTAAGAACCTTGTGATGAAGCGTTTCCGTGCACGTGCACGTGGTCGCGGCGCGCAAATCTTGAAGCCGTTCTCTGAGCTAACGATCATCGTTCGCGAAGTCGAAGACACACCCGAAGTTAAAGGGGAGGCCGCGTAATGGGTCAGAAGATTAATCCAATTGGCCTCCGCCTCGGTATTAACCGCACATGGATGAGCCGCTGGTATGCAAACACCGCTGAATATGGCGATTTGCTTCACCAAGATTTGGCAATCCGCGCTTTTCTTTCAGAAGAGCTTAAGAACGCTTCTGTGTCTCGTATCGTTATCGAGCGTCCACACAAAACGTGCCGCGTAACAATTTTCACGGCGCGTCCGGGTGTTGTTATCGGTAAAAAAGGTGGTGACATCGAGAAGCTTCGCAAGAAAGTTGCTCAGATGGTTGAAGGCGAAGTCTTCATCAATCTTATCGAAGTTCGTAAGCCAGAAGTTGACGCCAATCTTGTTGCCGAAGGTATCGCGCAACAGCTTGAGCGCCGTATGTCTTTCCGCCGTGCTATGAAACGCTCTATGCAGTCTGCTATGCGCATGGGCGCCATTGGTTGTAAAATCAAAGTCGGCGGCCGTTTGGGCGGTGCTGAGATCGCGCGTATCGAACAGTATCAAGAAGGTTCTGTGCCGCTACACACTATGCGCGCGGATATCGACTATGGTACAGCCCGTGCATTGACGGCTTACGGTATCATCGGAATTAAGGTTTGGATTAATAAAGGCGAAATCATGGAGCATGACCCATATGCCCACGAAAAACGCATGACAAACCAAACAGAACAACGTAATCGCGGACCTCGGTCCGGCCAAGACCGTGGTTCGCGCCAAGGTGGCCGCGCCAACTAGGCCTGATTAAACGAATTAGAGACGAGCTATGTTACAGCCAAAACGGACAAAATTCCGCAAAGCCCATAAGGGCCGGATCAAAGGACAAGCAAAGGGCGGCTTTACGCTGAACTTTGGGTCTTACGGTCTAAAGTCATTAGAAGCTGAACGCGTAACTGCGCGTCAGATCGAGGCGACACGCCGGGCCATTACACGTCACATGAAACGTGCTGGCCGTGTATGGATCCGCATCTTTCCAGATGTGCCTGTTACGAAAAAGCCTACCGAAGTTCGGATGGGTAAGGGTAAGGGTTCTGTCGAGTTTTGGGCTTGTAAAGTTAAACCCGGACGGATCATGTTCGAAATTGATGGTGTGTCTGACGCTGTCGCTCGTGAAGCTTTGCGCCTTGGCGCAGCTAAGCTTCCGGTGCGTACAAAAATCGTCACACGTCCAGGCGAATAGGAGCATCTCATGAAAGCTGTTGACGCACGCGCAATGAGCGCTGATGAAATGAATGAAGAGCTAATTAAGCTAAAGAAAGAGCAGTTCAATCTGCGTTTCCAAGGCGCGACTGGCCAACTTGAGAAGACGGCCCGCGTACGTGAAGTCCGCCGGGATATCGCCCGCCTGAAAACAATCATGGCCGAGAAAAAGGCCGCTGACTCTGCGTCGGCTGGTTAGAGGATAAGAGAATGCCTAGACGAATTCTACAAGGCACTGTTGTCAGTGATAAAGGCGAGAAAACTGTTGTAGTTAAGGTCGAACGGACCTATCTACACCCGCTATTCAAAAAGACTGTGCGTCGTTCCAAAAGATACCACGCACATGACGAGAGTAATTCTATTAAAGCTGGGGCACTTGTTCGCATTCGTGAATGTCCGCCACGCAGCAAGCTGAAACGGTGGGAAGTGTTCGCCGATTAAGTTTTAAACTTAATCTGGCCATTTTCCATTCTAAACAAGGAGACGTCGCATGATACAAATGCAGTCAAACCTAGATGTCGCCGATAATTCAGGCGCCCGCCGCGTTCAGTGCATTAAAGTGCTGGGCGGTTCTAAACGCCGTTACGCCCATGTGGGCGATACGATCGTTGTTTCTGTAAAAGAAGCGATCCCGCGCGGTAAAGTTAAAAAAGGCGATGTCCGCCGTGCCGTCGTTGTACGCGTTCGTAAAGACATCATTCGCCGTGATGGTTCAGTTATCCGTTTTGACGGAAATGCTGCGGTTATCATTAATACAAATGGCGAGCCGATTGGTACGCGGATTTTTGGCCCAGTTCCTCGTGAACTTCGCGCTAAGAACCACATGAAAATCGTTTCGCTCGCTCCTGAGGTTCTGTAGTCATGGCCGCTAAGATCAAAAAAGGCGACCACGTATTGGTCATCGCCGGTAAGGACAAGGGCCGTAAAGGTGAAGTTCTTAAAGTCTTCCCAAAGGAAGAGCGCGTAATCGTTTCTGGTGTGCGTATGGTTAAGCGTCATACACGCCCAAGCCAAGCGGATCCAGATGGAGGCGTCAAGCAATTTGAAGCCGCTATTCATGTTTCTAATGTGGCTCACATTGATCCGAAATCATCAAATGCAACACGTGTTGGCTTTAAAGTCCTAAAAGACGGTAAAAAAGTCCGCTTTGCGAAGAAATCAGGGGAGGTCATCGATGTCTAAGCCTTATGAACCCCGCCTAGCGGCCAAATACCGTGACGAAATCCGTGCTGGCTTGAAAGAGAAGTTCGGTTATCAGAATGATATGCAAATCCCTGCTGTCGAAAAGGTTGTCCTGAATATGGGCCTCGGCGAAGGTGTTGGCGATAAGAAAAAAGTTCAAGCGGCTATCGCTGAGCTTGAGTTGATTGCAGGTCAAAAAGTTGTCCCTACAGTTGCTAAGAAATCTATTGCGGGTTTCAAGCTTCGTGATGGCATGATTATTGGCGCTAAGGTCACACTTCGCCGCGATCGTATGTTTGAATTTTTAGACCGTCTTGTGAATATCGCGCTTCCGCGTGTTCGTGACTTCCGCGGCCTAAATGGTAAAAGTTTTGACGGTAATGGCAATTACGCTATGGGCCTGAAAGAACATATCGTCTTTCCAGAGATTGATTACGACAAAGTCGAAACAATGCGCGGAATGGACATTGTGGTGCAAACAAGCGCCAAAACTGATGAAGAAGCCAAGGCACTATTGGCCGAGCTTGGGTTCCCGTTTCCGAAATAGGAGCGCCCTCGCTAACGCAATAGGCAAAGCAGGCCATCCGGCCTCGCAACAAGGAGATATAAATGGCTAAAGTAAGTGCAATTGAGCGCAATTTGAAGCGGCAGGAACTCGTAGCGAAACACGCTGCGAAACGTGCGCTTCTTAAAGATATCGCGCGCAATAAAGACCTTCCCGTAGAAGAGCGTTTCGCAGCTCAGCTTAAACTCGCTGAATTGCCACGTAACTCTGCACCGTCACGCGTTCGCAATCGTTGCCAAGTGACAGGTCGTCCACGCGGTTATTATCGTAAAATGAAAATGTCACGTATCGCGCTTCGCGAACTTGGCAGCCAGGGGCTTGTCCCCGGCCTTGTGAAATCTAGCTGGTAGGAGGCGCAAAATGTCATTTAGCGATCCTTTGGGCGATATGCTCACACGTATTCGTAACTCTTTAATGCGTTCACGTTCAACATGCTTGACCCCTGCGTCAAATCTACGTGGCCGTGTTCTCGACGTACTTGCGGATGAAGGCTTTATCAAAGGCTATAGCGAAACTGAAGTTGATGGTTTCCGTGCTTTTGAAATCCAACTTAAATATTTTGAAGGCCAAGGCGTTATCCGCGAAATTAAGCGCGTTTCTAAGCCTGGCCGCCGTGTTTATTCATCGGTCAAAACTTTGCCACAAGTTCGCAACGGCCTTGGCATCGCGATCCTCTCTACGCCTAAAGGTGTTATGACGGACCACGCGGCGCGCGAAGCCAATGTGGGCGGCGAAATTCTGTGTCACGTCTCTTAAGCGCGGCCGGAGGAATTTGATATGTCACGTATTGGTAAAAAACCAGTCACAATCCCAAGCGGTGTTACTCTATCGCAAGCGGGTCAAGTTATCACTGTTAAGGGCGCGAAAGGCGAATTGACGTTCACGCTCCCTGACGCGGTCACAGGTAAATTAGACGGTGAAGAATTCACGGTTACGCCTGTTCCTGGTGAGAAAAAAGGTAATGCAATGTGGGGCATGGCCCGCACAATGATCTTTAACATGATCGAAGGCGTTACCAACGGTTATAAGAAAGAGCTAGAGCTTCGCGGCGTGGGTTATCGCGCGCAGATGAAAGGCAGCATGCTGTCTATGGCGCTCGGTTTCTCTCACGATGTGGATTACAATCCGCCAGCGGGTATCACGATTACTGCGCCAAAGCCGACACAATTGATTGTCGAAGGTATTGATAAGCAGAAAGTTGGCCAAGTCGCCGCCGAGATCCGTAGCTACCGTAAACCTGAGCCTTATAAAGGCAAAGGCGTACGCTATGTTGGCGAATATGTCCGCTCTAAAGAAGGTAAGAAGAAGTAAGCCATGAAATCTGCTCGTAAAAATATGCAGCGCCGTGCGCAACGTGTTCGTCGCCGCCTTAAGAAACATTCAAATGGTCGTCCGCGTCTATCGGTCTTCCGTAGTTCTAAGAACATCTCTGTTCAGCTCATTGATGATGCAACAGGCGTAACGCTTGTTTCAGCCTCTACGCTGGAAGATAAAAAGGCAAAAGGTTCAGACGTTGCGGCGGCTGAACGTATTGGTAAATTGATCGCTGAGCGCGCTCTAAAGGTTAAAGTTGATGACGTGATCTTTGATCGTGGTCCTTATCTTTATCATGGCCGTGTAAAGGCTCTGGCTGACGCTGCGCGCGAAGCCGGATTGAAATTCTAGGAGTTATTATGGCACGTCGTGAAGATAATCGCCGCGGTAACCGCGAAGAAGAAAAAAACGAGTTTGTTGACCGTTTGGTTCACATTAACCGCGTTGCGAAGACCGTAAAAGGTGGTCGCCGTATGGGCTTTGCCGCTCTCGTGGTTGTTGGTGACGAAAAGGGCCGTGTTGGCTTCGGTAAGGGTAAGGCCCGCGAAGTTCCTGAAGCGATCCGTAAGGCAACAGAAGAAGCTAAAAAGACAATGATCCGCGTTCCATTGCGTGACGCGCGTACATTGCACCATGATATGCGTGGCCGTCACGGCGCGGGTAAGATCGTATTGCGCTCTGCCCCTCCCGGTACAGGTGTTATCGCGGGTGGTCCAATGCGTGCGGTTCTTGAGTGCCTAGGCGTTCAGGACGTTGTTGGTAAGTCAATCGGAACGTCGAACCCATATAACATGGTTCGCGCTACATTTGACGCGCTTAAGAACGCAGAAAGCCCGCGTATGATTGCAAATAAGCGCGGTAAGAAAGTTGGCGACATCACAGGACGTCGCGGCGGTAACGCTGCACCTGAAGCTGTTCAAGCTACGGACGCCCCTGAAGCTGTAGAAGCTTAAGCGAGAGAATTATGGCAAAAGCTAAGACATTGAAAGTACGTCAGACCGGAAGCCCGATCCGCCGTGCAAATGACCAGCGCCAAACTTTGATCGGTTTGGGCTTGAATAAAATGGGCCGCGTTCGTGAGCTTGAAGATACACCGTCTGTGCGCGGTATGATCTCAAAAGTTGCTCACTTGGTCCAGATTGTAGAAGAATAAGCTCTTAATTGAGTGATATTGATCTGAAAAGATCAGCGGAGACGACAATGCGTTTAAATGAACTCAGCGATAATCCCGGTGCAACCAAAGCTCGCCTACGTGTAGGCCGTGGTGTTGGTTCCGGTAAAGGCAAAACGGCTGGCCGTGGTGTCAAAGGACAAAAGTCACGTTCAGGTGTGGCGATTAAAGGTTTTGAAGGCGGTCAAATGCCTATTCATATGCGCCTTCCAAAGCGTGGCTTTAATAAACCAAACCGTAAACGTTGGGCCGAGCTCTCAATCGCGACGCTAGAGCGCGCTATTGCGGCCGGTAAACTTGATCTTAAAAAAGACGTCGATGCGGCGGCTCTTGTTGAGGGCGGCGTAATTCGCCGTGCTCACGATGGCGTACGTCTTCTTGGCGGCGGCAAATTATCTAAAGCGGTTAAGCTTGTAGTGGCTGGCGCTACGCCAGGCGCGACGAAAATTGTTGAAGATGCCAAAGGCTCTGTAACAATTTCTGACGCACAACCGGCTCGCGTTAAAAGAGACGCAGCTGAAAAGCCTGCGGTTAAAAAAGCGGCGCCTAAAGCAAAAGCTGAAAAGGCACCAGCTAAAAAGGCTGCGAAAAAAGACGATACACCTCGTCACGTTGAGTATTGGGAAGCCACAAAAGCTTTTGATGCCGACGCGAGCGAAGATATCGTTAAGGCGATCACAAATCACTGTGGCATTGCGCTTAATTCGCGCGACGGCAAATATGTGGCTTGTTCTGATGAAGAAGAGCGCAACACAGTTCGTGACGGTTTCTTGAAGAAGAAACTTGGTCTTAAAGGCGACGATGCTGAGCTTGATGCCAAAGTTGTAGCCGTATGTGAGCAAATGAAGCCAACGCGCATGAAGAACCGCGTTACTTTCTATTACTTGCTTGCTAAAAACGAAGACTTACTCAGCGTTTTTTCTAAATAAACGCATGGCTTAAATAAGGGTTTTGCCCTTAGATTTGCGGGTGGTGCTTTTAATTGAGATTTAGCTCCCTATATAGGGAGCTAAATATTACCAAAGGAACCGGATCGGTATGGCTTCTGCGTCTGAACAACTCGCCTCAAATATGAATTTCTCGGCCTTCGCTAAGGCCAAAGAACTCCAACAGCGCTTGCTGTTCACTCTCTTGATCCTAATCGTTTACCGTATCGGAACATATGTTCCGATTCCGGGCGTAAATTTAGAGCAATTTAAAGCTTTATTTGAATCTGGCGGTAGTAGCGGATTACTTGGCCGTGCAAATATTCTTGCTGGCGGCGCCGTTGAACGTATGGCGATTTTTGCCCTGAACGTTATGCCATATATCTCGGCCTCTATTATCATGACCTTGATGAAGGGCTCAGTGCCTTCTTTGAAGGAGCTTGATAAAGACGGCGAGCAGGGCCGCAAGCAAATCAACCAATATACGCGTTATCTCACAGTATTTCTCGCGGCGTTCCAAGCGTTTGGTATTTCCCGCGCTCTAGGTGCACAAGGCGTTGTTATTAACCCGGGACTTTTCTTTGACGCCAGTACTGTCATCACGCTTGTTGGCGGCACAATGTTCCTTATGTGGCTTGGCGAACAGGTCACAGCGCGCGGCGTAGGTAATGGCGTTTCGCTGATTATTATGGCAGGTATTGTGGCGGAACTTCCCCGCGCGATCTTCCAGATTTTCAACCTTAATGAGTCAGGTTCTCTTTCAGGTCTCTTACTCATAGGCGTGATTGTCATGTTCTTAGCGCTGATTATGTTGATTGTGTTTGTAGAGCGAGCTCAGCGACGTTTGTTGGTGCAATACCCGAAACGACAAATGGCAGGCGGCAAGAGCTTCGGTGGCGACAATAGCTTTATGCCGCTTAAGCTCAACACAGCGGGTGTTATTCCGCCTATTTTTGCAAGCTCCTTGCTTCTATTGCCAGCAACCGCTGGGTCTATCATGTCGAATGGCGGTCCTGGTTGGATGACGTCTATGCTAGCCTATATTGGCTATGGCTCGCCTGTATATCTGACGCTTTACGGTCTTTTGATTATTTTCTTCTGTTACTTCTATGTACCTTACGTGTTTAAGCCTGAGGACGTTGCAGACAACCTACGTAAGAACGGCGGTTTCTTGCCCGGTATTCGTCCAGGCGCGCGTACAGCAGAATATCTGACATATGTCTTGTCACGCCTAACATTTATCGGCGCGATCTATGTGGCCTTTGTTTGTGTGCTTCCCGAGTATGTTGTTGCGCAAAACAAATCGATCCCGCCATCGGTGGCGATGTTGATCGGCGGTATGAGCCTTCTGATTATGGTCTCCGTGACACTTGATACGGTTGCGCAAATCCAATCACATTTGATTGCGCACCAATATGAAGGTCTCATCAAAAAATCACGCATGCGCCGCCGCAAGCAATAGGGACGGATTATGAATATCATTCTTTTTGGCCCTCCGGCCGCTGGTAAAGGTACGCAAGCAAAGCGCCTCGTCGCTGAGCGTGGCCTAATACAGCTCTCAACAGGCGATATGCTACGCGCTGCGCGGGCTTCTGGCACAGAGTTGGGTAAGAAGGTTGCAGGCATTATGGATAGAGGCGATCTTGTTTCAGACGAGATCGTTATCGCCCTGATTGAAGAACAAATTGATCTTAACCCTGATGCGGCGGGTTTTATCTTTGACGGTTTCCCAAGAACAGTAGCTCAGGCCGAGGCGCTTGATAGCTTAATGGAAAAGCACAGCTCTAAAATCGATGCGGTCGTGCGTCTTTGCGTTGACGACAGAGCGCTCCTTGCGCGCGTAACGAAACGATTCGAAGAAGAGGGCCGTAAGGATGATAATCCTGAAAGCTTCAAAGTGCGCCTTGGGAATTATAACGAACAAACAGCGCCGCTCCTGCCTTACTACTCCGCGCAAGGTAAATTAACCGAAGTAGACGGCATGGCGGAGATCGACACAGTGAGCGGTAATATCGCGCGCGTATTGAATACAAATGGGAATGGCAAAGCAGCTCCTAAAAAGGGCTTTTGGGCCAGACTATTTTCATAGGGAATTTTATCCGCCTTAAGGGCAGGAAAAATTCGTTAAAGACTTATTACGGTGCTTGACGCCGTGATTGACAAGGACTAAGACACCGCTTTCGCGGATGTTGAATGACATTTCCGCCGTTTTCGTGCGGCTATAATGACATTTAATATTTCTCGCGACGGTAAGATTTTTTAGGAGGCCGCTTGTGGCACGTATTGCGGGTGTAAATATCCCTACTAATAAGCGCGTAGTGATTGCGCTTACATATATCTTCGGCATTGGTCCGGCTAAATCTAAAGAGATTTGTGACAAGGTAGGTATCGCTGCCGAGCGTCGTGTTATGGATTTGACAGACCAAGAAGTTTTGCAAATTCGTGAAACAATCGATGCTGATTTTCTGGTTGAAGGTGACCTTCGCCGTGATCGCTCACAGAACATTAAACGCCTCATGGATATGGGTAACTACCGTGGTCTTCGTCACCGTCGTGGTCTTCCCGTTCGTGGACAGCGTACTCATACAAATGCTCGGACCCGCAAAGGTCCAGCCAAGGCAATCGCCGGTAAGAAGAAGTAGGACAGTTAGATGGCTAAAGAACCAGGCCGCGTTCGCCGCGCCGACCGGAAAAATATTACGTCCGGCGTCGCACACGTAAACGCTACATTTAATAACACAATGATCACAATCACTGACGCACAAGGCAACGCTGTTGCTTGGCAGAGTGCTGGCGGCATGGGCTTTAAAGGCTCACGTAAGTCAACACCTTATGCGGCTCAGGTTGCGGCTGAAGATGCTGGTAAAAAAGCAGCTGAGCACGGCATGACGACACTTGAAGTGAATGTGAACGGCCCAGGTTCTGGCCGTGAAAGCGCTGTTCGCGCGCTTATGGCTGCTGGTTTCACGATCACGACAATCCGTGACGTAACGCCTATGCCGCACAATGGCTGCCGTCCGCCAAAGCGCCGCCGCGTATAACAACTAAAGTGCCAGTTCGCTGGTATTTGAGTATTTTCAGGTGTTGCCTATAACCGTATATACGGGGAGGGCGATGCCATATGACCTTAGAGGTACATCACGTGATTGAAAAAAACTGGCAAGAACTGATCCGCCCGATTAATCCTGAAATCATGCCTGGCCGCAACCCAGAGCGCATGGCGACGATCGTTGCTGAACCGCTAGAGCGCGGTTTTGGTATGACACTTGGTAATGCACTTCGCCGTGTATTGCTTTCATCATTGCAAGGCTCGGCTGTCTCTGCTGTGCAGATCGATGGTATCGTACACGAATTTACGTCTATCCCGGGCGTCCTCGAAGATGTGACAAACATTGTTTTAAACCTTAAAGGTTTGGCTGTTCGTATGCACGCCGATGGCCCTAAGCGTCTTTTGCTTAAGAAGACAGGTTCTGGACCCGTAACTGGCGCAGACATTGAAGAAACAGCAGACGTTGAAATCCTTAATCCAGATCACGTGATCTGTACGGCTGACGAAGGCGCAGACATTCGCATGGAACTTACTGTCACGAACGGTAAGGGTTATGTTGCTGCCGCAGACAGCCGCCCAGAAGACGCACCGATTGGTATGGTTTCTATCGATGCGCTTTACTCACCTGTGAAACGCGTGGCTTACCGCGTTGAAGACACACGTGAGGGTCAAGTCCTTGATTATGATAAGCTGCTTATCGATATCGAAACAAATGGCGCTGTAACACCAGAAGATGCGATCGCTGTTGCGGCGCGTATCCTTCAAGATCAATTCCAAGTCTTCGTGAACTTTGATGATCCAGAAGACAGCCTGCGCGAAGACAGCAAGCCTGAGCTTGATTTCAATCCGGCTCTCTTGCGCAAAGTGGACGAGCTTGAATTGTCTGTACGTTCTGCAAATTGCCTGAAAAACGACAATATCGTTTATATCGGTGACTTGATCCAAAAGTCAGAAGCTGAAATGCTCCGTACGCCAAACTTCGGCCGTAAGTCACTTAATGAGATCAAAGAAGTTCTCGCTGCCATGGGCTTGCACCTTGGTATGGACGCGCCAAATTGGCCGCCAGAGAACATTGAAGAGCTTGCTAAAAAATACGACGACCACATCTAGGTCTAATTAGAATTTAAATAAGAGGTACCGCTATGCGCCACCGCATCGCCCATCGTAAATTGAACAAAACTGCAAGCCACCGTAAGGCTATGTTTGCAAATATGTCTGCCGCTTTGATCGAGCATGAGCAAATCACAACGACTTTGCCGAAAGCCAAAGAGCTTCGCCCAATCGTTGAGAAGCTTGTTACGCTTGCCAAAAAAGGTGATCTATCTTCACGTCGTCTCGCGATTGCTCGCACACGCGACAAAGAGATGACAAAGAAACTTTTTGATATCCTCGGCCCGCGTTACAAAGACCGCCAAGGTGGTTACATCCGCATCATGAAA
The DNA here is from genome assembly GCA_049607665.1 of Maricaulaceae bacterium. Classification (GTDB taxonomy): domain Bacteria; phylum Pseudomonadota; class Alphaproteobacteria; order Caulobacterales; family Maricaulaceae; genus Fretibacter. The sequence continues at coordinate 157 of JBMYWT010000048.1, read as the reverse complement.
GCGGGCTTCCGCTATGGTGATAATGCGCCAATGGCTGTGATTGAATTCGTTGATCGCGACGAGTCTGCTAAAGGCGCAGCTGATTACGCACGCCGTGAAGCCGAAGCTGCCAACGCATAAAGCGTTTTAAAGTTTTATAAAAACCCGCCCTGCACAT
>JBMYWT010000047.1:5872-21310 GCA_049607665.1 Maricaulaceae bacterium | reverse complement strand
AATTTGAGCTCATATAATTTACAGCTTGTTCACGTGTCCATCCTTTGATGTGAATTCCTGTATCAACAACCAATCTACATGCGCGCCACATCTCATACGTCAGGCGGCCAAAGCGCTCATAAGGCGTTTTATAAAGGCCCATTTCCTCGCCAAGTTTTTCTGCGTAAAGCCCCCATCCTTCGCCAAAGGCGTTTGGATAAAGCGATTGACGAAACTTCGGCACGTCTTCGAGTTCCTGCGCGAGGCTGATTTGGTGGTGATGCCCCGGCACGCCTTCATGCAGCGTAAGCGCAGGGAGATTATAAAGCGGGCGTTGTTTTAAAAGCGATGTGTTCACCACATAATTACCCGCGCGGCCTTGCTTGGGGTTTCCGCCCCAATAGCGGCCCGTTGTATAGGTTTTCGCAATCGATGCGGGCACCGGAATGACGCCATATGACAAACGCGGCAACGTGCCAAAAAAGGCAGGCATTTGTCCGTCCACTTGTTTAGCAAGCCATGCCGCTTCTTTTAAAAGTTGCTCTTCCGAGGTGGCATAAAATTGCGGGTCCGTACGCAGGAATTTTAAGAAATCTGCAAAGCTACCTTCGAACTTAACCTCTTTAATGATCTCTTCCATCGCTGCGCGAATACGGTCACGTTCGGACACGCCAATCTCGTGAACTTCGTCAGGCGTCAGATCAAGCGTCGTAAAGTGGCGCACGAGTTTTTCGTAATATTCCCGTCCTTCGGGCGTTGTGCCAATGCCAACGGTTTTCCGCGCCTTCGGGAGGTATTCGTCTTTTAAGAAACTCTCTAGGTTCTTATAGGCGGGCAAGACAGCCATATTCATCGCGGCTTCGCCAAGGGCGGCAAGACGGGTTTGCTCTTCGGCGCTAATGCTATCGGGGAAGGTTTTAAACGGCGCGTAATAGGGGTGATCTTTGGGGTCGCCGCTGCCCAATGTTTCGACCATGCCGATGATGCCCGGAATGATTTCGGCCGAGGCCGTCATGTTTGTATCGATCCCGCGCTGCATATTGGCTTTGTGCTGGCGGAAATAACGCGGAAGTTCCGTTAGGCGCGCCGCATAGGCTTCGTAATCTTCGGGCGTTTCAAAATTGGTTTGACGACTGACATAGACCAGCATGTTGAAAAAGCCGCTATCATTTGTAAATGGAATGCGGGCTTCATCAAAAGGCGCGAGGCGCAAGCGTTGGTTGATAACAAACCCCAGCAAATCATAATTAAGCCGCGTTTTCATGTCCATATCTACGCCGCTTAGGGCTGTGTGGCGGGTTTTGAAGCCATCATAACGTTTATGGCCCGCCGCGATATTTTCGGTGCTGACATCAGGCAGATGCCGCAAAGCTTCGCGGTCGCCTTCATTGCCTGCTGCAATGGGGCTTGCGGTTATCTCCGACGTTTCAATATCGGCAATAAGTAGCTCGAGGCTATCTTCCTGCGCGCATTGCGGGGCTTCGTCCAGAATGATGACCGTGCCGCCCGCGCAGAGCGAATCATCAAATTCTGGCATAGCTTCTTGTGCCGCGCCCATAGGCGTAGCGATAAGCGCCGCTAGCGCTATGCCGCCCGTGTATATATGTCGTGCATTCCAAATTCGGCGCATAACCTTGTCCTCTAAAATATCCTGTAAACCGCTTTATGCGTTCCGTCCTTGTTATGGCAAGCGCTTTCGCAAGGCCGTGTCAGTCGCCGTAAGTTCGACATTCTCTACGAATGCAATTATAGATATGCGTATGGAGAGTCTTATGAATGCCAATATTAAAACGAGCTGTGCTTTACTTATGTTAGTTGCATATGGGGTGCCGAGCTTTGCTATGGTCAATGTTAAGCCAGATTTAGATGGTAATGGGGAGGTTTCTCGCCAGGAGTATATGAGCGCCGCACGAATGGAATTTGACAAACAAGACACTAATTATGATGGGCAAATTTCTAAAGCAGAAAGAGAGGCCGCGCATTTTGAAAGTTTGAAAAAGCTTCAGCTGACCCACTTTCGCAAATGGGATGCGAATGATGATCGCCGTCTTACCGCGCAAGAATATGAAAATTTTAAACTCGAAAAAACCGAACAACGCGAAAAAACAAAACTGTTAGCGCGGGATAATGTTTTCGATGAAATGGATGTTAACAATAATGATCATGTTTCGCGGATGGAGCACAACGCATATTGGCAGGAGTACAAAGAAGAACGTTTAGACGCCGAAAGATCTAAAATAAAAGCTATGTTTTCAAAAATGGATATCAATAATGATGGAGCTGTTTCAGAGGCGGAGCATTATAAAAATTCTGGCTCGCAAATAATGATTTTAGGCCTTGATTTTAAGCGCGATAAGACGAAACCTAAGAAGCCTGTGCGCCTTGATGAAAATAAAGATGGTTTTGTGACATGGTTCGAAAATTCAAACTATTATGAAGCTCATTTCGATGCTTTGGATGTTAATAATGATGGGTATATAACTCACGCCGAGGCGGCACATTTATTTTAATCAAAACTTGGGACAAGTTTGGTGGATTTCCTCGGCCTTTCTTATAATTAAGAGGAAAAGCGAAACGGCACCGCACCGCGACAAATTTGAATTATATTGACTGTAGCGTTGACTTGCTGGTGCCCGCAGCTAGGTTGCCGCCCTCTAGGGATTGTTGTGAGGGACCACAGATTATGTCCGAAAAATGGAATGATAGCCGGCCAATGTCGCCGCATTTGCAAATCTGGCGCTGGCACCCCGCTATGGCCGCCTCTATTTTGCACCGCGCGAGCGCGATTATTTGCTACATCGGCCTAATTAAAATCGCCATTGGCCTTCTGATCCTGGCCTGCACGGGCAATATCCCGCTCGAAGGCTTGGTGTTCTCAAAGCTCGGCGCGGTCGGTTGGGTTGTTTTCCTTTGGGCCTTTATCTATATGGCGCTGGCGCAAATTCGCCACACTATCTGGGCCAAGGGCAATATGCTCGATCCCGATAAAAACAATATGTTGTCCGTCGTTATGATCGTCGGCTCAATCGTACTGGCTGGCGTGATCGCAGGCCTCACAATCGGGAGCGCGTAATGTCAGGCGGAACAGGTACATCACATTTCAAACTTCACGGTCTTGTCGGTCTTGGCATGATCGTCGGTCTGCCGTTTGCAATCTACAAAGCGGCTTGCGCTATTCCCAATGGTGTTGACGGTTTTAAAGCCTGGCTCAGCACGCCGATGGACGCGATTGGCTTTGCGCTCTTTTTCATTGCGGCCGCTTGGTATTGCAAACTCGAATTTGACGAAGTCGTCATGGATTATTTCGACGGCGGGCTTAAAACCTTTGCTTTGCTTGCCAATAAACTCGTTCTTTTACTTATTACTTTGGCCGTGGTTTTTACTGCGTACAAGCTGGCCTTTTAGGATATTCCCATGACTGAATGGATCGATCATACGTATGATGTCGTCGTTGTCGGCGCAGGCGGGGCGGGATTACGCGCAACGCTCGGCGCGGCGCAAGCGGGCCTAAAAACGGCCTGCGTGACCAAAGTCTTCCCAACACGTTCGCACACGGTTGCGGCGCAGGGCGGTATTGCGGCGTCCCTCGGGAATATGAGCCCCGATGATTGGCGCTGGCACATGTATGACACGGTCAAAGGCTCCGATTGGCTCGGCGATCAAGACAGTATTGAATATCTTTGCCGTCACGCGCCCGACGCGGTGTATGAGCTTGAGCATTGGGGTATGCCATTTTCGCGCACGGACGAAGGCAAGATTTACCAACGTCCCTTTGGCGGCATGATGCAAAATATGGGGCAAGGCCCCGAAGCGCAGCGCACTTGCGCGGCGGCGGACCGTACAGGCCATGCTATGCTTCACACGCTCTACGGGCAATCGCTACGCCGCGAAGCTGAATTCTTCATTGAATATTTCGCGCTTGATTTGATCATGGAAGACGGCGTTTGCCGTGGCATGACAGCATGGAAACTTGATGATGGTACGTTGCACCGCTTCCGCGCGCAGACCGTGATTCTCGCGACAGGCGGTTATGGCCGCGTGTTCTTCTCGGCCACGTCTGCCCATACCTGTACGGGCGACGGCAATGCGATGGTCTTGCGCGCAGGTCTGCCTGTGCAGGATATGGAATTCATCCAATTCCACCCGACGGGTATTTACGGCGCGGGGTGCTTAATCACTGAAGGCTCACGCGGGGAAGGCGGTTATCTGACCAACTCCGAAGGGGAGCGCTTCATGGAACGCTACGCCCCGTCGGCCAAAGACCTCGCCTCGCGCGATGTGGTCTCGCGCGCGATGACGATTGAAATTCGCGAAGGACGCGGTGTTGGCCCGAACAAAGATCATATCTATTTGCACTTGGATCATTTGGACCCAGCGATCCTCGCAGAGCGCCTGCCAGGGATTTCTGAAACCGCGCAAATTTTTGCGGGCGTTGACGTGACCAAAGAACCGATCCCCGTGCTGCCGACTTGCCATTATAATATGGGCGGCATCCAAACCAATTATCACGGCGAAGTTCTCACCAAAAAAGGTAAGAACCCTGACGCGGTTGTGCCTGGCCTGATGGCGGTTGGCGAAGCGGCCTGTGTGTCGGTTCACGGCGCGAACCGTCTTGGCTCCAACAGCCTGATCGATCTCGTGGTGTTTGGCCGTGCGGCAGGTTTGCGTTGCGGTGAAGTCCTCACGGCGAATGCTGAGCAAAAACCGCTCGCAGCGGATGCCGGCGAAGCGTCTATCGCGCGCCTTGAGAAATTCCGTAATGCCAATGGCAACACGAAAACAGCGGATATCCGCCTGAACCTACAACGCGCGATGCAAGATCACTGCGCCGTATTCCGTACAGAAGACAGCCTGAAAGAGGGCGTGAAAAAGGTTGGCGAGATCGCGAAAACAATCGCAGACGTTAGCGTCTCTGACCGTTCGATGGTCTGGAACACGGACCTGATGGAAACGCTAGAGCTGGATAATCTGATCTCTCAGGCGATGGTTACAATCACCTCTGCGGATAACCGCAAAGAAAGCCGTGGCGCTCACGCGCATGAGGACTACCCTGATCGTAACGACAAAACATGGATGAAGCACACACTCGCATGGTATGACGAGGGCACAAATAAAGTCAAAATCGACTACCGCCCCGTCCATGATTACACGATGAGCGACGAGATCGATTACATTAAGCCCAAAAAGCGCGTTTACTAAAATCCACTTTCAGCTTTAAGCCTTTGAAGGGCGAGCGTTAATCCGCTCGCCCTTTTTCTTTGCCCATTTTCTGTTTTGGGAATTTCCTTGTCTTCGCCCCGATTTCGATAAATATTGGCGTAATAAACGGGGAGACGACATGACAGCTACATCAAAATTCGCAGAGCTTTATACGCCGCAATCGGAAGAATATCTTAATGACTACCGCGCGGTGGTGAAGGGATTGTTTGACGGCACGGAGGAACGCATTGGGTGGTATGAGCCGTGGCAGGCGTGGATTGTGACTTCGCATGAGCTTTGCCGTTTTGTCCTCTCCGATGAGCGCTTAACGCCGAACTTTATGAAGTGGAAATTCGCCCCGCCCGAAGCGGATGACGCCGATAAAAACGATTTTGAGATCATGCTCGACCATGGCCTATTTCGTCTTGATCGTCTGCCGCATCGCCGCGTGCGCCGCCTTGCGTCCAAAGCGTTTTCCGCGCGGGTGACGGGGGACATTATCTCCAAAATCGACACCATCGTCAGCGAAGTTTTTGACGAGCTGGAAGGTCAAGACGTGTTCAATGTCGCCAGTACGATCTCGACGGATATTCCGCGCCGCTCTATCGCGCGCCTTGTCGGTGTGCCGCCAGAAAACGAAGCTGTGTTTGATAAACTCGGCTGGGCGATGGTGCGCTATAATGGATTTTCAACTTCGCCCGAAGACCGTGCGGAACTGTTGCGCGCGGCCCTCGAAGGCGTCGGTATGCTCAGGGAACTCATCACGGAACGCCGCAAATTGGAGGATCCAGGCGATGATTTCATCGGTGTGTTGATTGCGGCCCAAGAGGGCGATGACCGCCTTAATGATTGGGAAGTTTTGGGCATTGTCGCCGCCATGCTCGCGGCAGGGAGCGACACTGCAAGCGAAATGCACCCATCGATTCTCTATGCCCTGCTGAGCAACCCCGAACAATTTGAGAAACTGAAAGCCGATCCGTCCTTGATGGATAATGCCATTACGGAATGCTTGCGCTACGAATCCTTTGGCAAAACGGGCCTGCACCGCTACGCGCTAGAGGATGTAGAGGTCGGCGGCATCACCATTAAAAAAGGCGAGCAAGTTATCATCTCGGGGCAGGCCGCAGGGCTCGATCCCGCACAATGGGAGCGCCCCTATGATCTTGATATCGAACGGAATTTGAATGGCAATATCGTCTTTGGCATCGGCGCCCATGTCTGTGCGGGGCTGTTCCTCGCCAAGGCGCAGGCCAAGTTAATGCTCGAAGAGTTTATTAAACGCTTCCCCGACGCCGCCCTAGACGGCGCGCCAGAACGCGACCCCGATCATTACAATGCCCGGCATTTTAATAGCTTGATGATCCGCGCGAAGGGGTAACGAAAAATCTCTCTAGAATGTACCGCTAAATTCAATTGTAAAGATTGGTTTAAACGCTCTGGAACGAGATTCCGTGTAATCTAATATGCCGATATCTCGCCTATCGGTATATATATCACGTGTTAAGTCTTCTGTGGCTGAGAACAGGTTTTCGATTGTGGTGACGACTTTCATGCCCAGAACGTCTTTATGTTCAATGAAGACTTCACCCCAACCCGGCGCGAGTTTGAATTCATTAATCGAGTTCAAGCGGTAACTTTGCGTTGTGCGGCGACGGCCCGCGTAAAATCCATAGGCCCAAGCAGTGTTTTCAACATCATGGCGATACCGGAAATTAGTAAAGACGTGTTCGTCTCCATTTAGGCGGCGCGATATGCTCGTAAGTGGGTCATCCAAATTAGAGTCGCGGTAATTGGCGCGCATAGCAATCTCTACACCGTTCAGTCCCCACTTTTCGCCCTTCAACGTTAAATCGGCATCAATTCCATAACGATTAGCTTTATCAATATTGCCAATAGCATCGCCATCAAGGCCGATTGGAATACGATCAACAAGATCTGAAATGAGTTCACCATAAAAACGAATTTTTAGTGTGTTACCTTGGCCAAAATCACGATCAAATTCAACTTCTCCATTCCAGCTTTGACTGGGAACGAGATTCACATTTCCAGCAGAGTTTTGGTTGTCATCAAGACTAACTGAGGAGATGAAATCAAAGAAATTAAGCTGACCGACTTCACGTTCAATTTTACTACGGATGGATAGATTTTCATTCGGTTTATAGGTGGCGGTTACAAATCCTTTGGGGCGAAAAAAATTACGTTTCAGTCCATTTGTTTGACTTAACTCCGAATATTCGGCGCCAATAGAGGCTTGTATATCCCATTTCGGCGATAGTGGACGACTATGTGTGAGTGTGCTTTCTGCGCGTTTTTCTTTGACCTTTGATGTTGCTCCGTCCAATGGGGCTTCAGCATAATCCGCGCCATTATATTCTAATAACTTAGATTCTATATCAAGGAAGTTGAACGCACCCTCTATGCCTAATTGCCAATCATAATTCTTTGGCGATTTCCATGAATATTCCGTCCGTGCAATGGCTTCGCCTTCGTCTGCAACGCGAATGAAGCGGGAGCCTTCAACCAGGCCTATATTGGGCTCAAATATATCGAATCGGCTTACGGTAGGAGAGTGCTCTGCTCTGTAGTATCCGATCGTTTTTAATTTCCCTGCGGCAAATGGAAATTCATAATCGCCACCCACTTTCGCGTTCCATTCATCTTCAGCATTAGAAAATTTTGTTTCCTGCGTTACACCGCGATTGGTAAGAGCTGTTCTTTGGGAGTGTTCAAGTCCATTAAAATTAGCTTGGTTGTATTCAAGGTTTAAGTTGCCAATGTGATTTTCTTTTGGGGTCCATGTTAGGTCAAGGAGTGCGCCGGGGGTTTCACCAAACGAACGTCCAATTTCTTCACGCCGTTCGAAGGTCGTACCGTCCGCTTGAGTTAAAAATTCAGGCCCCCAGCTCCCTCCAATGCGGTGTTCATTGCGTAGTTCAAGAGAATAGGCCAAGTTCTCCTTTTCTCCCGATACTGTGAAATGGATATGGCCGAAATTAGGCTCCATACGTTTGCGAAATTGTGGGGCCCAAGACCATGATCCAGATACGCCCGAATTTTTCGTAATTATGTTTGCAACCCGTCCCGATAAACCAGGAATGTCTAGACTCGCTCCATCTAAAATTTCGATCCGTACAACATTTTTAGCAACAATTCGTCCTAATTGTCCTCCATTGCTGGACTTACCTGACATACGTTCGCCATTAATTAAAACATTGACGCCACCTTGTCCGAGGCCTCGCCGCGATTCGCTATTTTGCACTTGAAAACCTGGAATGCGTGAAACCATGTCTTGTGCTGTTCTTGGAGCGTAGCTGTCAAAGTATTCTGGTTGGTAGGTTTGTGGATCTTGCGCTGATGCAAAATCTGCAACGCCAAGCGTTGAGAGAATAATGGCCGAGGTAAGGGCTGTTCTTATGGAATTTGGCATAGGGCTCGTCGTGTATTTTGATTTTATATTTATTAATACGACTTATGTCGTTTACAAAGTTACAAAATAGCAATTTCAATCAAAAAGTGTTCGGAGAATTGTAACAGATAATTCAAAAATGTTATATGTGTTTAAACGCAAAATGGTGTGCCCCCTTTCGCACGGTACGTTGATTATACGGTGTCGATACGTTCATTATGCTGCATTCGTGCTTCATTTATGCGTTCACGATGCTGTATGTCTGCTGCATCAATGCTGCAAGGATGCTGTACGCATGCTGTATAAATGCTGTATGACTCTGGGTTGGGCCGGGCGTTGATAACAAATAGACGTAGAAAAAACTGGGTGTTGACCCTGTTTTGAATATAGTTAATTTTTTAGCCATAATTAGCCGCTAGCCTAGCGGCTATGACTGAAAAAATTGCACTGACTTTCGAAGATTTTACACACTGGCCCACGCGTGCTGTCGCCGATCCGCGCCGCGCGCGCCAAAACCAATTCATGGACGGAATGGTCGAGATCCTTTCCTATGAAGGGCCCATGCAGGCGCTTAATTTGTTCCAAACATACGCCAAGGCGGGCGGCCTCATGAAGGTCACGGCGGCCACGCGCAGCAAGTTTGAGCGCGCCCTAAAACTTGGCGTAAAAGAAGGACTTATCACGCTGGAGCAGGAAACCGACACCGAGATTACAGGCGAAGATGATCCCGTGGGATGGGTCTGCCGCCTTCCGCATCATGAACGCGTGTGTGTGCGTACATTAGGCGAGCGCAGTTTTGCCGAAATCCCAACGAGTGAGCTAGCTGCGCTTGTACTGGATATCCGCGCGAGTGATGACCTGCTGGGGCGCGAAGATATTTACCGCGAAGTGCTGGCGCATTACGGCCTGCAAAAACTCACCGCGCTTGTGCGCCGCCGTTTGGATCACGTAATTAAGAGCTATTTTTAAGCTGCGTCTATTCCCGCAAGTTCAGCAATTTTCATAACGGAGCGAAGGTTCCTCCCCGTCGCGCTAACGCCTAATTTACGTTCCGCCTGCGCCGCAAGTTTGGAACGGCCAATGCCCTCCGGCGCGTAGAGATAAAAGACGCGCTCTGTTAAATGGTAGTCTTCACTCGGCTTTTTCAACGCCTCTAGGGCCACTATGTCTGCATTTACGGCGAGTTGCGCGAGGAAAAAGAAGTGCAGCGTTTTATGGTCTTGCACATCGGTATAGGGATTGTCCACGATCGCTGCCGCGAAACCATCTTGTGATAACGTCATAATATTTGGCGCGAACCCGAACGTACTTTCTATTGCCTCTGAGATCTCTTGCGAAATGTCTGCCGCACTTTTCATGTCCGTGTCAAAAACACAGTTGCCGCTCTGGATATAGGTGGCGGCGTTTTCAAACCCGAGGCCCGTCAGCAATTCGCGCAGTTCTTTCATCGGCAGGATATTATTCCCGCCAACATTTATCCCGCGCAAAAGCGATATCCACCTAGCCATTGATCGCGTCCACGCTGGACGCCCCGTCTAGCCCCTTTACAAGAATAGCATTAGCGACGCTGGCGGTGATGCGGTGTTTGGAAATTTCGGCATAGGCGGGGGAGGTAATCCAGGCTTTCCACGCCTCGCGATTAGGAAATTCGATCAGGATAGAACGAGACGCTGTCCATTCGCCTGCCACGCATTCTGGGGCGTCATCGACGCTGAGCATTTTGCCGTCAAATTTCTCAAACACCTCCATAAAGCCTGCTTCATACTTCCCGTAAGATTCGCGGTCATGGATGGTCATTTGGGTAATCATGTAAACGGTCATGGGGGCTCCTAGAGATTTAGCCACACGCTAAATCACGGAAGCCACTTTGCAAAGCCTGTTCATCCCGTTAGCGTGAACTATGACTTTGGCATTAGAAACAGGCTGGCAAAACATTCGTGATTTAGTCGCGGAACTGAATTTGCCGCGAGTAGAGGAAACAACCTCTTACAGAAAGCCGTGTTTCAAGGCACATAAAAAACTCTGGGTATGGATAAGTCCGCATTGCGAGGCGATTGTATTTAAAGCTCTGCTCGAACAACGCGATATGTTAATGGCGGCGGAGCCCCATCGTTATTTTGTGACCGATCATTATTTGGGTCACTCATTGGTGCTGGTGCGGCCCGATCAGATTGACCTTGACTGGGCGCGCGCAAATCTCCTGCGAGTGTGGCGGGAACAAGCGCCGAAACGTTGGCTTAAAACCTATAATGAAACAGGCGAAATATGACACATATAACTGAAACCGAAGGCGAATTTGCAGGCTGGCAGACATGGCCTGATGAAGTGTTCGAATATGAAAGCGCAGGGCCGTTTTATTTCAAAGAGCTTGACGGCGATTACGTCTCCCGCTTTCGCGCCGCGCGTAAACATATGAATGCGGGCGGGGTGATGCACGGCGGCTGCCTGATGAGCTTCGCCGACTTCTCGCTCTTCGCTATTGCGGCGGAAGAAATGGAAGGCATCTATGGCGCGACCGTCGCCTTTAATTGCGAATTCCTGCAAGGGCCCGTCATTGGCGATCTCATGGAAGCACGCGGCGAAGTTTTGCGGGCGGGCAAGTCAATCATTTTTGTGCGCGGAATTATTACGGGTGAGGGCAAGCCGTGCTTGAATTTTTCAGGCACGATCAAGAAGTTTAAACCGAGAGCGTAGCTACTCCTCTAGGCCCTTCAAAACGCGGGCTTTGCGCGGCATCATAGCGTCTTCGCTGAGCCAAATCCCGAAGAAATGTTCGCGCAAATCGGGATGCTCCATCTCGCAATGCGGCTTCCCATTATAGTGGAATTCTGCGGTGGTTGCGCTTGTGCTGATGCTTAGGATTTGATCGCCCTTTTTCACATCGGGAAAACACGCCAAAAGCGTTGGGCGGAAGTCATCAAATTCGCTTTGTTCCTTGCCCGAAAAACGCGCCATTTCATGGATGGCCGCTTTGGTGATTTGCTCGCTGCTGAAACTGCGAAGGTAATCGAGGGACAGCGCGAAGGGCGCGTCGTCTTTAAACTCTGAATTTTGTGAACAGAGTGAGGCGTCATAGAGTTTGAAAAGAGCCTTTTTATAACGGGCTTGGCCGTGCATATTTAGCGCCGTTTCGCCAATGGGCGCATTCAGGCATGTGCCAGCCAAAAAGGTCATCAGGGGTGCGAGCATAAGAGTCTCCGAAAGATATAAAGGCGTCATAGCGGCAAAGTCTTAGCAAGGCCTTATTGAAATGCAGCGCTTTACCAAGATTTAATGAGAGTGACGTGGTTGGGGGTATCAATTTGGTGTTGGGATAACTTCACCTGTTTCTGGATGTAAGTTTTGCCAATTTGGATTGTGTGCTTCTATCAAATTTATCTTCCATTGACGCGGATAACGTGTGAGTGATTTTTCGCGTTGTATCGCGATTTCCATTGTGTTCAATTCTTCAAACCAGACAAGACGCGTGACTTTGCGTTTGGCCCGTTTGATGTTCAAAGATGAGTTCAGGTAAGTCACTTGTTACGCCGATGTAGAGCGTTCCGCCTTTTTGGGAGGCAAGGATGTAAACGCATGGGGTTTTCATAATTGGAAACTATGTTCGATTTTTTAAAATAACAACATACCGTCATCCTCGGGTTTATCCCGAGGATCCATGTACGTCAGGGGAGGGGTTGGATAGAGTTTTTGTTTGATGACATGCAGCGTGACATTGTTCTCACTACAACTCATTTTCCTGGCGAACCATCTGCGCATGGATCCTACCCACAAGGGGTAGGATGACGGGTGTTGAGTAATGGGGATTGTGTAGCGGATCAGTTTTGTCTAAGTCGCCCTCCATGAATGTAGATCAATTTGATTTTGACTTGCCTGACAGCGCTATTGCGCTGCGGCCTGCTGTGCCGCGTGATAGTGCGAAGTTGTTGCAGGTTTCAGCTGGTGGGGCGCTTGCGGACCATCATGTTAGCGATTTAGCCGAACTGTTGCGTAGCGGTGATGTTTTAGTGATTAATGACACTTCTGTTTTACCTGCGGCTTTGACGGGTGTGCGGCCTGCGCGCGAGCATGGCGGCGGCGGGGATGTGTCGATCACGATTAACCTGCATAAGAAAATAGATGATCATATTTGGCGCGCCTTTGTGCGTCCCGCTAAGCGCCTGAAAGAGGGTGATGACATTCATCTGGGCGAAGGCCTGTCTGCGCGTGTGTTTGATAAACAAGACGGCGGCGATGTGGGGCTGGAGTTTTCGCTCGCGGGCGCGTCGCTGACGAGTGCGATTGCGGATTTGGGCCTGCCGCCTTTGCCGCCTTATATCGCGCGGCAACGCGCCGCCGACGAGCAAGACGTGGCGGATTACCAAACGATTTATGCCAAGGGCGAAAAGGCCTCTGTTGCGGCACCGACGGCAGGACTACATTTTACACCTGAGCTGATGGATGCCTTAGAGGCGCGCAGCGTGCAGATTGAACGGCTGACGTTGCATGTCGGGGCGGGGACGTTCCTGCCCGTTAAGACGGAGGATACGGATGCCCACGTCATGCACTCTGAATGGCGCACGATTGACGCGGAAACAGCGGCGCGGATTAACACGGCGAAGGCCGAAGGGCGGCGCGTAATTGCCGTGGGGACAACGGCGCTGCGGGCGCTTGAGAGTGCGGTGGAAGAGGGCAAGCTGAAAGCGCAATCGGGCGAGACGGATATTTTCATCACGCCAGGATATAAGTTTCAAATCATTGACGGATTAATGACGAATTTCCATCTGCCGCGCAGCACACTCTTTATGCTGGTGAGCGCTCTGGCGGGAACAGCGGAGATGCAGGCGGCATATGCCCATGCTCTGTCGAACGGTTATCGTTTCTATAGCTATGGCGACAGTAGCCTGATATGGCGGGCCTCATGAAATTTCCATTTGATATACATGCCCGTGAGGGCGCAGCGCGCACAGGCGTTTTAAAAACCTCTCGCGGGGATATTCGCACGCCCGCCTTTATGCCTGTCGGCACGGCGGCCACGGTGAAGGGCGTCTATATGGATGACGTCCGCGCGGCGGGGGCGGATATTATTTTGGGCAATACGTATCACTTGATGCTCCGCCCTGGGGCCGAGCGCGTGGCGCGCCTTGGGGGGCTCCATAAATTTAGCGGTTGGGACGGCCCGATGCTCACCGATAGCGGGGGGTTTCAAGTCTGGTCGCTCTCGAAACTGCGCAAGATGAGCGAGCAGGGCGTGGAGTTTCAGAGCCATCATGACGGATCGAAGCACATGCTCTCGCCTGAACGCTCGATTGAGATACAGGCTGATCTGCTAGGCGCGGATATTTCCATGCAGCTCGATGAATGCACGGATTTCCCGTCAACTTATGATGCGGCGGCGAAGTCTATGGAATTGTCGCTGCGGTGGGGGCAGAGGTCACTGGCGGCGTTTGGCGCAAGCGAGCGGTATCGGCAGACGTTGTTCGCGATTGTGCAGGGATCAACTTATCCCGAGCTACGCAAGATGAGCGCGCAAGCCAGCGTGGCAGAGGCGACGGCGGGCGGCTATGGCGGCTTTGCGATTGGCGGCCTCGCGGTCGGTGAAGGGCATGAGGCGATGTGCGAAACGATTGACGTCACCGTGCCATATTTGCCCGAGGATCGTCCGCGTTATTTGATGGGCGTAGGGAAGCCGGTCGATTTGGTGGAATCCGTGGCGCGCGGCGTGGATATGTTTGACTGTGTGATCCCGACGCGTTCAGGGCGGCACGGTCAAGTTTGGACGGATAAGGGGCCATATAATATCAAGCGCGCCGAATTTGCCGAAGACGACAGTCCGTTGGACGCGAGTATTTCTTGCCCTGCCTCGCAGAATTACACCAAAGCCTATGTGCACCATTTGATTCGTAGTCAGGAGCTTTTGGGGGCGATGATTCTATCGTGGCATAATATCGCCTATTTTGAGGATTTAATGGCGCGGATACGGGCGGCGATTGCAGCGGGTGAATTCGAAGCATTTCGCGCGAAATTTCACGCAGAACTTATCAAGCGCTAGCGTAAAGGTATGGCCTCTAGGTTGAATCCTGGGCAGCGATTCGCGGCGCCTATGCCAATAAGAAAGCCAAGACGTTCGCGCCCCTTTTGGTCTGCTCGCATGATATCGCGTTCATGATAGGTTGCCCCACTTAGAAACCGTACAACTCCGCGAAACGGTATCGGCGAGATTGAGATCGCCTTTACGCCGGCATCCATGGCATTGCCCAAATTGCCCGCGCGCGTGTTTTTATCGTGCCGCGAGCCGGGGTTCTTTGGAAGATTATCTGTTATAGCTGCATTAAGCGCCTGAGCTTCGGCTAATACTGCACCGCATGATATGTGCGTATCCGTTCCGTAAGGGTTGGAAAGTGTATCAAGTTGTGACGGGATAGGCGCTTGGGTAATGTTTAGGTCTCTTAAAGGGGTTGTTGCGGCATATGGAATGTAGTTGAACACTTTGCCGTATTGTCCATCCGGTATTTCTATCACATTAGGGATGCTCATGCAGGCGGAGAGCGACATAGTCGCTGCACTTATTGTGACAAAAGACAATAATGTGGTTTTTTTTGTGACTTGCATGAGCTTTCTTAAACTTCCGTGATTTTTAGGCTTGACCTATCGATATCACGCCCCTAGTTAGGCGCGCGGTCATGGGAGCCTGTAGCTCAGTTGGTAGAGCAACTGACTTTTAATCAGTAGGTCCAGGGTTCGAATCCCTGACTGTCCGCCATTATTTTTTCTTGACATGAATGTTGCGGGCTGTATAGTACGCCCAGATTTAAAATAAGGATATTTATGATGTATGCAGTCGTTAAAACAGGTGGTCAGCAATTTCGCGTGACAAA
>JBMYWT010000047.1:0-5862 GCA_049607665.1 Maricaulaceae bacterium | reverse complement strand
CCGTTTTTAACTATTAGCGCCTGATTCTCTGGTAGTTTGTTCCCTTGTGTCTTTGATATTGAAAATCCCTGCACAGGAAGCAAGCTTCGTGCCATTTTTGTAAAAAAATGGATTAGTTTTTTTTGAAATTTTTCTATAATTTTATGATAAATGAGATGTGTTTCAGAGAGTTAGTAGCCGCATAGGAGATTGGCTGAGCTAGACTTAGCGTAACAAGCTAAAATGTGATGCAATTTAGCAACAACAAAAAAAAAGCCATAAATTTTCTTCACGTAATGAAATCTAAATCTATTTATGGGCATTGATTTACCGTGACGTGCATAGTAGCTTGAAGGCACGTAATTTTTTGATGCACTAATAGGTGGGTGCACATGTTTTTTTGGAGCCAGGGTGGCCCTCTTGGAGAAAATAATGAACCATAAACTCTATTCTACAATCGCACTTGCTGCATTAATGGCTGCGCCGACCGTAGCTTATGCGCAAGATGAATCAGGTTGGTACTTGCGTGGTAACGCAGGCTATGGCGTACACACAGACATTGATATTACTGGTGATGTTGTCGGCGATGTTGAAAGTGAAGGCAATGCTGCGGGTTCCGTTGGTCTTGGTTATGATTTTGGCAACAACTGGCGTCTTGAAGGTGACTTTGCTCAGTTGCAGACAGATCTCGGTGCTATCAGCCAATATCCAAACACATCTGCAAAGCTTGAAACCAAGACTGCGATGATCAATGCAATTTATGATTTCTCGGGCTTCGGGCGCTGGGAGCCTTACATTGGTGCTGGTATCGGTATTGTACGTGGTAATGCGACAATCCAAGCAAGCGATTTCCCGAGTGGCTCAGTTGGCGCTCCGGGTGTTGTAAATGTATCCAACCCAACATGTGTTGGCGGCGTTGCATGTAGTTTTAAAGATGGCGATACAGGTCTTGGATGGCAGCTATTGGCTGGTGTGGGCTACGCTATTTCTGATAATCTCACATGGGATACACATTATCGTTACCTGAATTCTACAAACCTAGACTTTAAAGGTGCCAAAGCGCCTGCACTCGGCTCACTTGCCGCGGCAGCAGCTTCATATGAAGATGTAGGTGCTCATGCACTTATGACAGGCTTCCGTTACAGATTTGGTGAAAAAGCAGCGGCTGCACCTGTTGTATTGCCTGTTGCACCAGCTGGTTACACATGTTGGGACGGGTCAATGGTTATGGAATCATATGAGTGCCCGTCTGTACCTGCGAGTATACAGTGTTGGGATGGCACTATGGTCTCTGAGGCTTCGCAGTGTGCGACGCGCCCAACATATACCTGTTCAGATGGTACAATTGTTTATGACCAAAACCTTTGTGTAGCGACACGTTCACAAGAGATTGTCGGCGACCTTTGTGCCGCAGATCGTATGGAAATGATTTTTTATGATTTTAATAAAGGTCGTTCTGCCGAAACTGAAGCTGCGGTGAACCGTATCTTGGATATTGGACAATATTGTAACGTTGATAACTTCCACGTTGTTGGACACACGGATACTTCTGGTTCAGCGGCTTATAACTTGGCTCTTTCAAAGCGCCGCGCGGCAGATGTTCGTAAGGAGTTAGTTAAACAGGGCGTTGATTCTAGCCGTATTACATCTGAAGGCGTTGGTGAAACGCAGCCATGGATGCAAACCGGAGACAATGTTAAAGAGCCACTTAACCGTCGTGCCGAAGTAACTGTACGTTTAAGTTCAAATGGTGGCATTTTGCTTCCAAATTAAATTTTACTTAAAGTGTTATTTAATGGCCCGATTTATCGGGCCATTTTTTTTTGTAGTGAGTCGTTTTTAAGCGCTGTATGTCATTTTAGAGCAGGTAAAATACGAATTATCGTGATTATGCGGGGTTAATAAGGTTTAGCTGCAAAAATAGACGCTTATTTTGCTTGAAATGCATTGGGCTCTCGTTGTATGAAACTGCCACCTATAGGACCATTTATCTGAGTCCTGCTGATCTCAGGGGAGAGAGCTATGAAAAAACATTTATTAATTGCTGCAACTGCTGCAACTCTTATGGCTGCGCCATCCGTTGCATCTGCGCAAGATGACTCAGGCTGGTATTTGCGTGGTAACGCAGGTTATGGCGTGCACACAGACATTGATATCACGGGCGACGTCGTTGGTGATGTTGAAAGTGAAGGTAATGCAACAGGTTCTGTTGGCCTTGGTTATGATTTTGGCAACAACTGGCGGCTTGAAGGCGATTTTGCTCAGTTGCAAACTGATTTAGGCGCTATCAGCCAATATCCGCATACATCTGCTAAACTTGAAACCAAGACTGCGATGATCAATGCAATTTATGATTTCTCTGGTTTCGGACGTTGGGAGCCTTACATTGGTGCTGGTATCGGTATTGTACGTGGTAATGCGACAATAGAAGCCCATGATTTCCCAAGTGGAACGCTTGGTGCGCCTGGTGTTGTAAATGTTTCTAACCCAACATGTGTTGGCGGTGTTGCATGTGGCTTTAAAGATGGTGACACAGGTCTTGGGTGGCAGCTATTGGCGGGTCTTGGCTATGCTATTTCTGATAATCTCACATGGGATACACATTATCGTTACATGAACTCTACAAACCTAGATTTCAAAGGTGTTAAGGCGCCTGCACTCGGCTCACTTGCCGCTGCTGCTGCTTCGTATGAAGATGTTGGTGCCCATTCACTAATGACAGGCTTCCGTTACAAATTTGGTGAAAAAGCAGCGGTTGAACCTGTTGTTTTGCCAGTGGCACCGACAGGGTATACATGTTGGGATGGATCAATGGTTGTGGAATCATATGAATGTCCATCGCAACCACAGCCACAAACATATACATGTTGGGATGGCACGCTTGTTTATGATGTAGCTCAGTGTCCGGCACAACCACAGCCTGAAACATATACATGTTGGGATGGTTCGCTTGTTTATGATGTTGCGCAGTGTCCAGCGCAGGTCACACAATATGTTCCTACATATAACGTATGTGGCGCGTCACCTGTTGAAATTTTCAACGTTGATACAAGCAAAACACCAAAATCAATCTCACGTTTGGGTACATTGCCTGAATTTGGCGACTCACATGGCCTAACAGCGGATCAGTTCTATAATAAACTTCAAGCGCGTTATAATGCAGACGCTGGCGATCGTGCGTATTTGAACTATCTCTTCAAATCTATGGGTTACGAAAACGGTTTCCGCGACGCTCAGTCATACATGTTCTCTGAGGAAGTTCTTCCTGTAGGGGCAACTGGTATGCTTGGCCTCGGCGAGCAGCACCACTACGCATACTCAGTGCTAAACACATCTGACCGTGACCGCGAAGCGTTCCGTATTCAAAGTGCGAACGGCACAGTTGTTCACTTCATGAAGACATGTGGTAACTACATGTATGTTTGTGAATAAAAACAACACATTCTGATTAAAGACGGGGTCCTTTGGGCCCCGTTTTTTTATGTCTAATTGACATTAAGGTATAATATAGTCGCGAGTGTGCCTAAATCGGTATATTTTTCTATCGATAGTCTTGGTAGAGATGAAACCATTGCAAATAGAGATGTGTGTGACAGAAATATCGAATTTTAAATTAGAACTAACCTCAGACGAAAGTCGTTTTTTGAACGGCGTTGCCGCTGGGCATGACACGCGCGTTGAGACGCTTTTGGCGTGGTCGGCGCAAAATTCGGGATCACATAATGCAGAGGGCCTGACCGCGATGCGCGCGCTCTTGCGGGACTATGCGGGCAAACTTCCCGGCGAAGTGACCGAACGTATTCTGGCGCAAGGGGAGTATGTCACGCCGCAGGGTGAGAAGCGGTCAGTGAGTTATGAACCTGCCCTAGAAGTTACTGTTCGCCCCGAAGCCCCTATACAGCTTGTGCTCACAGGGCATTACGACACTGTTTTCCCGAAAGATTTTCATTTCCAAACACCGACATATTTGGATGACGACACGGTCAATGGCCCCGGCACGGCGGATATGAAGGGCGGGCTGCTTGTGATGATGGACGCCCTTGAAGTTTTTGAGCAAAGCGAACATGCCAAAAATATCGGCTATACAATCCTAATGAGTCCTGATGAAGAAATCGGCTCGCCCGGTTCGGCGCCGCGCCTTATGGAGCTGGGCCGTAAGGCTCATGTGGGGCTGACATTTGAACCCGCACTCGCGGATGGGTCTATGGCTGGCGCACGTAAGGGGAGCGGGAATTTCGCGATTATTGTGCGTGGCCGCGCAGCCCATGCAGGGCGCGAACACCATATCGGCCGTAACGCCGTTGCCGCCTGCGCGCGCTTCATCACGCGCCTTGATGACCTAAACGGCGCGCGCAAAGACGTGACCTTCAATGCCGCCAAAGTCGACGGCGGCGGCGCGAGTAATATCGTGCCTGAACTGGCCATTGCCCGCTTTAATGTCCGTGTCAAAGAAGACGGTGATGATGCGTGGGTGTTGGAGCAACTCGAACGATTAACAGCTGAAATTGACACGATGGACGGTATATCTGCCGAAATGACAGGCGGCTTTACACGTCCACCTAAACCTATGTCACCTGCCAATGCGCAAGTTTTCGATTGGGTAAAATCTGCGGGCGCATTGCTCGGGCAAGAGATTCGCTGGGCGCCGAGCGGCGGCGTGTGTGAGGGAAATAACCTCTGGGCGGCGGGCTGTCCTAATGTGGATACGCTCGGTGTGCGCGGCGGTGATATCCATTCCGACCGAGAGTTTGTAAAACTCTCCAGCCTGACAGAACGTATTCAACTGACGGCGCTGATCCTCATGAAACTCGCCAGCGGTGAATTTGACGCCCACGGCGTCAAAGCGCTTGCCGCGAAAAACCTGGCAAAAGCAGGAGCGCATTAATGCTGGTTCGCCCCGCCCGTAGAGACGACCTACCAGATATCTTGCGGCTCGCCAAATTGGCGGGGCCAGGCTTTACCTCTTTGGCCGTTGGTGAAGACGCGCTACGCGCCCGCCTTGAAAAATCCGTCAAAAGCTTCACGGGGACGGCCGAAGTAACGCCCGATCATGTCTACCTCCTCATGCTCGAAATTGACGGCAAGGTCGAAGGCATGAGCGCCGTCAAAGCGCAAATTGGGATGCGGGATCCCTTCTTTAATTTCCGCATCATGAACGTCGCGCAAAAATCTGCGGTGGCGGACCGTCGTTTTGACATGAGCGTTCTGGTATTAGTCAATGACCTGACAGGCGCGACCGAAGTGGGCTCGCTGTTTGTGACCAAAGCCGCGCGCGGCACAGGGGCTGGCCGCTTGATTTCGCAGGCGCGTTATATGCTCATGGCCGCTGATCAAACGCGGTTTAGCGATCAAGTGATTTCCGAATTGCGCGGCCATGTCGACGACAAAGGCTACTCCCCGTTTTGGGAGGCCATAGGCCGTAAATTCTTCCACATGGATTTCAACGAAGCCGACCATATTTCCGCCGAACAAGACAATCAATTCATCTTGGACCTTATGCCGAGTTACCCGATCTATACGGCGCTTCTGCCCGATGAAGCGCAAGCCGTTATCGGCCAAACGCATCCTGCGGGGGCAGGGGCGAAACATTTCCTAGAGGCTGAAGGCTTTCGCTATGACGGCCTCGTCGATATTTTCGATGCTGGGCCGTCCATGACCGCGCCGCTAAAAGATATCCGAACCGTGCGCAACAGCCGCCTTATAGAGATTGAGGGCGCAGAGCTGCCTGATGATGAAACGGTGACTACGGCCCTCATCAGCCGTGATGATATCGAGGATTTTCGCTGCGTATTAACGCCTATGGTTTTCTATGGGGAAACGGCGTTAATTTCGCACGAGGCCTATAAATCTTTGGCGTTACCTAAGGGCGAAAAAGCGCGCATT
>JBMYWT010000046.1:0-22821 GCA_049607665.1 Maricaulaceae bacterium | reverse complement strand
AAAACCTTTCCGACCCTCAAAACCTGCTGATCCCACTTCTATGCCGCGTAGTAAAAATGCGCCGCGCGGAAAGCCTGGACGCCCGAAACCGCTGAACGTGAAACCGATGCGCGACGCTGGGAAGCCCAAACAAAAAACTGAAGGCGGAAGTAAGCCTGCGCAGCCTTATCGCCAGAGTTTCACGGCCCGCCCAACGGTGCGAATTGATCTGGATGTCATCAAGCAAAATTACGCGGCCCTGCAAGACCTTATCGGCGACGTAAAAATCGGTGCTTGCGTCAAAGCCGATGCTTACGGCCTAGGTCTCGCGCCCGTCTCGCGCTCACTCTACGGCGCGGGTTGCCGCACGTTTTTCGTCGCCACAGCGGGCGAAGGCAAAATGCTCCGCGAAGCCATTGGTGAAAACGCAACGATCTACGTGCTAAACGGCCCTGCCCCGCAAGACTTAACGCTCTATTTCGCCTTCCGCCTCAAGCCCGTAATTAACTCCCTCGCCCAAGCGCGCATGTGGGTCAACGAAGCTGACCGCGCCAAACATGCGCCCTTCACGGCGCTGCATATCGATACGGGCATGAACCGCCTCGGTATGGGTATAGACGAAGTCGATCAGCTCTCGAAGAATACAAAATTGTTCAAAGCCCTCGGCCCTGACCTCGTGATGAGCCACCTCGCCTGCGCGCCAGACGCGGCGCATCCGATGAATAAAACGCAGCTGGATCTCTTTCGCAGTGCAAGTTCTCGTCTTCCTGTTTTGCCTCTGTCGCTCGCCAATTCGGCAGGCATATATCTAGGCAAACCTTATCACTTCCAAATGGTGCGCCCCGGCATTTCGCTCTACGGTGGACAGGCCAGCACGAATAAAAAACAAGAAGTAACGCAATCTGCCGTGTCATTAATGGCGCCCGTTTTACAGGTTCGTAACATCAAAAAAGGCGCGACAATCGGCTATAACGCCACCTATACCGCAGAGCGCGATATGAAAATCGCCGTCCTCGGCGCAGGCTATGCGGACGGCATCCCCATCTCCGCCAGCAGCGGCGCACGTAAAGACGAGCGCACAGCAAGCTGCGCCACGCTCATGAAAAAGCGTGTACCCATCATTGGCCGCGTAAGCATGGACACAACCATTGTCGACATCAGCGCCTTTGGCAAAGAACCTAACCCCGGTGAATGGGCCGAATTTAGAGGCAGCAATCTCGAAGCCGACGCACATGCTATTGGCACGATTAATTACGAGTTGCTGACTCGTATCGGGAGCCGATGCCGCCGCACATATCTAAAGGCTGGCGCGAAGTTTTAGAACCGCAAGATTCGGCAAGCGATCAATTTCGCGTTAACCCGCAGGCTTAACCGTTAGATTAAAATCTGGCTTTAGTCGTTCTACATCTCTCAGGCGCGATTCTCCTTCAGAGGGCGCCATTCGAATTTCATTGTTTTCGAAATCCATCAAATAGCTATCCTTTGCTAAAAGGTCTGCCCCCGCAATAACAAAGGGCTGATCTTGAATGCCTAAAACGGTCAGGGTTTCAAAATCCAAAACAATAAAGTCATGACTATCCCAATATTTTTGCCCCGCTCGAAAGCGCTCGACGCGCACGCGTGAAATAGGTTCGAACGCCCCGATAGCCCCCGCAAGCTCCCATGCATCCCGCAGCCTTTTCCGTAGGCGGCGAAGTTGCGGAATACGCGCTGTATTCCAATTGATCATACTATATTCCGATCCCGTATCGAGCAAAGCTTGCGTCGCCCGATCACCAACACGGATTTGCATGAAATGAAGCAAGCGATCCTCTTCGAGAAATGGATTGGCCGTAAGCTGTATGACCCGCCAACTGGGCGGCACAGAAATGGCGCCCATTGAAAGCGGCAGAAACGTAACTCTCTCCGCATCATTATCTACGAAAACGCGATAGCGCGAGAGGATGTCCATCCCAATAAGGCCATCATATTTTTGGATTGTTTCCGCCATATCATCCGGGTCATCCAAAACAGCCACTAACTCATTTTCAAATCGTTTTTGCCCAAGCTTTAAAGACGGTATGATGGTGAGCGCCCGAACACCGGATTTAAACATGCCGTAAACTCGGACTGTGCGGCTGATTTCATCTGCTAAACCAAGACGTTTTTGCGTACGTTTAAATATAGCGCTACGCGTTGCGCCCGTATCCAGAACATAATGTCCACGACTGCCTTCCGGATATGTCGCCTCAATGACCAGCAATCCGTTATCATGCGGAATAAGCGGCAAACTAATCGCGCCGCGCGACACAACAAGATCCCCCAGCGGCCCTCCACTAGAGGGCGTTTCTGGCGGTGTCGCGCAGGCCAAAAGAGCCATAGAAAGACAGAGAATCAAAACGTGAGAAATAGCGCGCATAGCTCACCTTACAGACTTTGCGAGCCATTCGCAACTTTTAGAATAATTCTAAAAAGGGATTGCCTCACCCGCTATATTTACTTAAATTGATTCCAGTTTAACCCTTAACCGTTTAACAACATGGAGAGACCCTATGAGCGAACTCGCAACCAGCAAAACCCTCAACAACCTCAAAGACGCATTTGCAGGCGAAAGCCAAGCCAACCGCCGTTACCTTTATTTCGCGCAAAAAGCCGACATCGAAGGCTATAACGATGTAGCCGCCGTTTTCCGCTCTACCGCCGAAGGCGAAACAGGTCACGCGCATGGTCACCTTGAATTCATGGAAGCCGTTGGCGATCCAGCAACAGGCCTACCAATTGGCAACACAGCCAATAACTTGAAATCAGCGATCGCTGGCGAAACGCACGAATACACAGACATGTATCCGGGCATGGCCCGCACAGCGCGCGAAGAAGGTTTTGACGAAATCGCCGATTGGTTCGAAACGCTTGCTAAGGCCGAGAAATCACACGCGGGTAAATTCCAGCGCACACTCGACACAATGGAAGACTAATAGTCTCCTAATGCTTTTGGCGGAGCTATCACGGCTCCGTCATTTTTATAAACCCGTCCCTCACATAACAGGCGAAACTTATGGCAGAAGGCAGCCTCGAAGCCCCGACACGCCACACAATTGATTGGCAATCAGAGAGCTTCTATGACAAAGCAGACATCAACAAAGAACTCGAACGCGTGTTCGATATTTGCCACGGATGTCGCCGCTGCTTTAACCTCTGCGATAGCTTCCCGACTATGTTCGACCTCGTTGACGAAAGCGCCACAGGCGAAGTTGACGGCCTCGACCCTGACAAAGATTACAAGACTGTCGTCGACGGATGTACGCTCTGCGATATGTGTTTTCTGACGAAATGCCCCTATGTTCCGCCGCACGAATTTGACCTCGACTTCCCGCACCTCATGCTGCGCTACCGCGCTATGGAATTTAAAGAAAAAGGTGCCGCCCTCGCGCACAAAGAACTCTCGAAAACCGACCGTAACGGTAAACTCGCCGCGCCCGTCGCTGGGCTCGCCAATTGGGGCTCCAAACAAGGCTCGCCCGTCCGTCCGTTATTATCCGCCACGCTCGGCATTCACAAAACTGTAGAGCTTCCGAAATTTACTTCTAAGCCGTTTTCAAAACGCAAAGACACACCGACAGTCAATAAAGACGCCCCCGCCTTCGGCCGCAAAGCCGTGATCTATTCCACCTGCATCGTCGAATATAATGGCCCCGAGTCGGGCGAAGCGGCGCGCAAAGTCCTCGCCCACAATGGCGTCGAAACCGAAGTCGTCTACCCTGGTTGCTGCGGCATGCCAAAACTAGAACACGGCGACATCAAATCCGTTGACGCCAGCGCGGCCAAAGTCGCCGCCGAGCTTCGCCCTTGGGTGGAGAAAGGCTATGACGTCATCGCGCTGACGGCCTCTTGCGGGCTTATGCTCAAGATGGAATGGCCGCTTATCGCGCCTGAGAATAAAGACGTTATCGCGCTCTCCGCCGCCACATTCGACATCACCCAATATATGGTTCACATCGCCAAAAAGGAAGGCCTAGCCGACGGCCTGACGCCCATTAAAGGTGGCGTCGCAGCGCATCTGGCGTGTCATGCGCGCGCACAAAATATGGGCCAGAAATCAGCGGAACTATTAAACCTGATCCCCGACACAGAGGTCACCGTCATCGAGCGTTGCTCGGGGCACGGCGGCACATTCGGCGTTATGAAAGACACGCACGAACTGGCGCTGAAAGTCGGCAAGAACGCCTTCCGCGCCATTGATCGCGCCAAAGTGGATATCATCTGCTCTGACTGCCCACTCGCCTGTAAGCATCTCGCCGAAGGCGTCGACCAACTTAGCGAGGAGAGCAAAAAGCCCCGCTCCGCTCACCCCATTGAAATTTTAGCGCAAAGCTACGGATTATAATATGCCCAAATCAACCCGCGTCATCACCCGCGCTGACCTGATCTCTGACGAAAAATATGGCGATGAACGCCGCGCCCGCCGCGCCGCTATGTTGCCAATCAAAAAGCTACGCCGCATTGAAATCGGCGCGCACGCCACCCTTTATTTTGAGAGCTATGACACGATGCTCCAACAGGTGCAGGAAATGCTCTTTGTAGAAAAAGGCGGCGAAGAACAAATCGAAGACGAGCTAACGTCCTACAATCCCCTCATCCCGCAGGGTGATGAGCTTGTGTTCACCATGATGTTTGAAATCGACGACCCGTTCCGCCGCCTCGCGATCTTGCGGCGTCTAGGGGGGATTGAAGAGCACGTCTTCCTGCAAGTCGGCAGCGAAAAAGCCTACGCCGTCGCGACCCAAGATGACGACGTCGAGCGCACCACAGAAGACGGCAAAACCTCCGCCGTCCACTTCATGCGCTTCACATTATCCAAAAGCCAACGCGAAGCCTTCGCCAAACCAGAAACCCAAGTCATCCTAGGCATGGACCACGAAAATTATAACCACATCGCATTACTACAGCCCGCAAGCCGCACGGAATTAGCTAAGGATTTTGGTTAGCAACGCTCAACATACACTAAATAGCCAGACTGCATTGAATATGTTATAATGGCCTATGACTATAACGAAGGCCTGCACCACATTACGCACTTTTGTTTTATGTGTTGCGATGTTTGTTTTTTCGAGCAGTACAGCATCGACTTCGCAATGTTATGTTCCTGCCCTCGAAAATGTAAGCGATCTAACGGATAAGTACCCTTATATCTTCAAAGGGCGAGTTCGTTATATCGAAAGAACCGGACTTCTTGAGCCTAATGGCAATCGCATTGCGACATTCGATCCCATTAAAATATATAAGGGGCAAACGGCGTCAAAATTTGATGTTGAGTATTCATTTATTCCAAAGAGTGAATACCATTATAACTCAACACATCAGCATTATGTGACAGGCAGAGAATATTTAATCTTCGCCTATCGCAATGAAAACGAAAACTTGAAGACACCGCCATATTGCAGTTATGCACGACATCACAATGTGAGCATTGAGCAACTCGATAATTATTTTGATAAAGATATAGACAGCCCAATCAAACACGAAGTTTGCGTTGATCGCATGGTCAATTACTCAGATGCTTTACGTGCGGCGCGAAACGACACCTTTGGAAAGGTAGATCATGAGCGCCACTGTTATGGCGCCCCGACCAATCCATACTCCAGTGAAATATTCACTGGCAATTTTGAATTAGAATTCCCCTAACCCTTCGGGTCAATAGGCACTAATTTCAGGTGGAATCCTTTCGCCCGCTTGACGATCGTTGGCACATTCATCATGAAATTTTGACCAGTCTGCTCACTAAAGCCGCTAAGACCGCGCCGCAGTCACGCTCAACATTTTCACGGCCGCAAATATCAATGCTGCCCCTACGACTTTATTGAACACCGTAATGACCCCCTTCTTTACGCCGTCTGATGTCAGGCGTTTTGCCAAATAGGAATAAACTGAGTAAATCGACAGATCTAATATTACGGTTATTCCGCCCATTATCATAAGCTGCAAGATTACCGGACGACTCATGTCGATGAATTGCGGGAGAATGGCCGCAAAATACAAGAGCGCTTTGGGGTTGGCGAACTCGACAACAAACCCCTTTATGAAGAGCGTAGAGCTTTTTTCTTTTGCGCCACTAGAAACACCCAAGCTACCTGCGGGACTAAAAATAGCGGATAACCCTAGATAGACTAAATAGAGAACACCGCACCATTTGATCACTGAAAACGCCGTATGTGATGAAATGATCAACGCCGCGATCCCCGTCGCGGACATAACGAAATAAACAACATTAGCAAAGGCCACGCCCAATATACCAAAGAACGCTTTTCGCATTCCATTCCCCGCAGATTGCGACGCAACAGTCAATGCGGCGGGCCCCGGAGACATCACGACAATTAAGGTTGTTGTGATAAACAAGATTAAAATTGACATTTCCATTTCAAGAACTCACTTCTAATTAACAAATTAAGGCGAAATAATTTATATGCCTATTTTCCTTTTGTCGTAACGAGATTTTTCAAAATGAATAATAAAACAAATACTCTTCAGCAAAACGCGCCGCCGTCCCGCCCTTTGGATGATTTTGACAGAAAGATATTAAACGCCCTCACAGAAGATGCCCGTTTGACCTATGCCGAAATTGGTAAAATGGCTGCGCTCTCCGCCCCTGCTGTTTACGAACGCGTTAAAAGACTAAAAGCATCAGGCGTATTACAAGGCACGACGACGTCTATAAATGGCATAAAAGTGGGCAAGCCTTTTCTCGCTTTTGTCCATGTACAATCAAGCGGTTGGGGCAAAGGTGAGCATATGATGGCCCTTCGAGATTTACCCGAAGTCGAGGAATTGCATTCCGTCGCCGGTGATGCCTGCCTCATTTTGAAAGTCCGCACAGAGAATGCCGGCGCGATGGAAGACTTTCTCGCTTACCTCTACAGCCTGCCAAGTGTGACAGGCACGAAAAGCTATATCGCGCTCTCCACATATCTGGAGCGCCCGATACAACCTAATATCACGCAAGATTGGCCAAAACCAATAGCGCCTAAAGAGTAGCGCCCTATTTATCCCTTCGGATCAACGGGCACTAATTTCAGGTGAAGCTCTTTTAGCTGCGCGGGATCGGCGGCGGCTGGGGCGTTCATCATGAGGTCTTGCGCCTGTCCGTTCATCGGGAACAGGATGACTTCGCGGATGTTTTTCGCGCCCGCGAGGAGCATGACGATACGGTCCACACCGGGGGCGATGCCTCCGTGTGGTGGCGCGCCATATTTAAACGCATTAATCATGCCCGCGAATTTATCGTCCACGACTTCGGGGCCATAGCCCGCCATAGCGAACGCTTTGTACATGGTGTCAGGCTTGTGATTACGGATCGCGCCCGACGACAATTCAATACCGTTACAGACGATATCATATTGATAGGCGAGGATATCGAGTTGTTTCTCAACCGTGTCGGCAGCCTCAAGGATGTCCATTCCGCCCTGCGGCATAGAGAACGGGTTATGCGAGAAATCGACTTTTTTATTGTCTTCGTCCCACTCATACATTGGGAAATCGACGATCCAACAAAATTTGAACACGCCTTCTTCGATGAGGCCTAAGTCTTCGGCCACCTTGTTACGCGCCGCGCCTGCGAGCTTATAGGCATCGCCCGTTTTGCCCGCAGAGAAGAAGATACCGTCGCCTGCGCCAAGACCCATTTTCTCAAGCAGGGCTTTGAGGTGTTCAGGATCAAAGTTCTTAAGCACAGGGTCTTGGCTGTCCACGCCGCCGCCATCTGCCTCTTTCAGGCGCGCATAACCAAGGCCAGGCGCCTGCATGTCTTTCTTCGCCCATTTATCCATAGAATCGAAGAATTTACGAGACTGTGTCGCTGTCGCTTGGGGCGCAGGAATGGCGATGACTTTACCGCCGCCACCCGTGATTTTCGCAAAAATCCCAAAGCCTGTTTTGCTCTCATCCGTGAAGAAGTCTGATACATCACACAGCTCAAATGGGATACGCAGATCGGGTTTATCGGAGCCGTATTTCTCCATTGATTCCTTATAGGGAATACGCGGGAACGGCGTTTGCACTTCGCGGCCATCGGCGAATTCTTCGAACACGCCCGCCATAACAGGTTCAATCGCGTTGAACACATCGTCCTGCGTGACAAAGCTCATTTCGATATCGAGCTGATAGAACTCACCGGGTGACCTGTCTGCCCGCGCGTCTTCGTCACGGAAGCAGGGCGCGATTTGGAAATAACGGTCAAAGCCTGCGACCATGATAAGCTGCTTAAATTGCTGCGGCGCTTGCGGGAGAGCGTAGAACTGCCCAGGGTTCGTGCGTGACGGCACAAGGAAATCACGCGCGCCTTCAGGCGAACTGGCCGTTAGGATCGGTGTTTGAAATTCGGTAAAACCTTGGTCGATCATACGGCGGCGAAGCGAGTTAATAACCTGCCCGCGCATGAGGATATTTTTATGCAGCGTCTCGCGGCGCAAATCCAAATAGCGATGCGTCAAACGAATGTCTTCGGGGTAGTCAGGCTCGCCGAATACTGGGAGCGGCAACGCAGCCGCTGGGCTTTCAATCGTCATTTCGTCCGCGCGCAGTTCAACCTTACCTGTTGGGAGCTCTTCATTCACGGCTTCGGCATCGCGAGCGAGCAATTCACCCGACACTGTGATAACAGATTCCGACGGGCAGCGTTTTGCCGCTTCATAGAACTCCGCCACGGGATAAACAACAACCTGCGTGATGCCGTAGTGATCGCGCAGATCAATAAAGAGCGCATTCGCGTGCTCTCGCTTACGGTGAACCCAACCTGATAATTTAACCGTTTCGCCAACATCTGAATCGCGCAGTTGTCCGCATGTATGTGTCCGATAAGCGTGCATCGCAAAGCTCCCTAAGTCTGAAAAGCGGGAATAGGCCCTTAGCGGTTTAAGTCAAGGGTTTGGAGGGTTTCCCCGCAGTTTTTAGGCGACAAATCGGTTTGAATAGGCTAAGGCACATTTAAATGATATAAAGGTTTCTTTATGCGTATTTCACTCGCAGAGCTTTTGGCTCAAAAACACCTGCTGCTCGCCGATGGCGCGACGGGAACGAACTTCATGGAAATGGACCTAGAACCTGGTTATCCGCCTGATTTGTGGAACGTCGAAGCGCCGCATAAACCGCGCGCGCTGCACCAACGTTTTGTCGATGCGGGATCGGATATCATCCTGACCAACACATTCGGCGCCAACGCCCCTCGCCTAAAACTCCATCAGGCGCAAGATGACACCTATGCGATCAACAAAGCGGGCGCGGAAATCGCAGGCGAAGTTGCGGCGAATTCAGATCGCCCCGTTGTCGTAGCAGGTTCTATCGGGCCGACAGGCGAGCTGTTTGAGCCGATGGGCGAGCTGACGATGGAGAGCGCCATCGAAGCTTTTGCCGAGCAAATCCGCGGTCTCAAAGACGGCGGCGCGGATGTAGCGTGGATCGAAACCATGTCAGACGCGCAAGAAATAAAAGCCGCAGCTTTAGCGGCCAAGCAAATCGGATTGCCCGTTGTCTTCACCGCGAGTTTCGATACGGCAGGCAAGACGATGATGGGCCTCGACCCTGCCAAACTTGGTGACGTCGCGGCGATGCTCCCGCACCCCCCGCTAGCATATGGGGCGAATTGCGGCGTCGGCGCATCGGATCTCGCGGTCTCGACGATGGCGATGACCAAAGCAGCGCCAAATGATGTGATCGTCGGCAAAGCCAATTGCGGCATCCCCGTTGTGAAAGGCAAAGAGACGATCTATACGGGCACGCCTGAACTGATGGCGGATTTCGTGCAGCTCTCGGGTGATGCTGGCGTGCGGATCATTGGCGGATGCTGCGGCACCTCCCCCGAGCACATTGCCGCCATGCGCGTGGCCATGGATAATTACGTCAAAGGCACAGCGCCCGATATGGACGCCGTCGTCGCCAAACTCGGAAAACTTGTGAACCCGCCCAAAGACGCCAGCGAATTGAAACCCAGCCGTGGACGCGCTGCAAGACGGGCCCGGAATAGTAGCGCGGAATAGAAAATTGGCGCGAAATAAGAGAACGCCCGCGCCACACCATATCACCGACATGGGTCATAAATTTGTATTGGCAAAGATTACCCATTCAGAAATGGAGTAAGTTAGTTACAACTCTCGCTTCGAACATTGGAATTTTGTAAAAAGCAACAAAGAACATACGTCACAAACGCAGATAAAATACTCTCAATAAACCCACAAAATTGGCACTTAACAATTTTCAAATAACAGGGTTACTATATAAAAATTCGCGTATAAAGAGAGCCTAACTTACATGCGTCAGAGTAAGCATTGTATTTTATGAAACCCTCTTAGAGATATGAGGCGTTTCATTTACAGACAAATGCGTAAGAGTTGAGTACCCGCCGCGAATAAAGGAAACGACTAGATGCTTTCAAATATAATAAACGTTCTAGATAAAATGGAAAAAGATTCAGCTATCGTGGATACAGATAGCGCTATTTCATCCTTACGCCAGCTATGCCTAGATGATTTTGGGCGAGCGCTCTTAGAAATGCCGATGGATACCCACCCTAAACTCTCATCATATCTTCCTCGCATGGCCAGCGAGCAAGTTCAGCAAAATTGGACGGGATCGAGCGGCATTACATTACTACGGCAGTCGTTAAATTTCGCACGCATACTTCAAGCTCGCTCATATGAGATGACCGGAACAGGTTTGGGCGGAAAACGCATTTTAGATTATGGGTGTGGCTACGGCCGCATCTTGCGGCTCATGAGTTACTTTACAGATTCATCAAACCTATTTGGCTGCGACCCTTGGGATGAATCCATTCGATTGTGCAAAGAGGCGGGACTAAATTGCAATTTCGAAATTACCGATTACCTACCGGATAGTCTACCGTATGAGGCGCATTCCATCGACTTTAGTTATGCGTTTTCTGTGTTTACGCACACCTCTGAACGCGCTTCAAAAACGGCTTTGAATGCCCTTCATGGCATTACAAAACCAAGCGGCCACTTAGCTATAACAATCCGGCCTGTTGAATACTGGGCTATTGATCAAGCCGTCTCAGAAGAAGAACGAGAAACGTTAGAACAAGATCATAAAAATAAAGGTTATGCCTTCAAGCCTCATAATAGAGACAAGGTAGACGGAGATATCACTTATGGCGATACCTCTATGACAATGGAAAAGCTATCTGAGCTATGTCCCAAATGGGACATCACCGCATATGATCGTTCGCTTGAGGATCCATACCAAATCATAGTTTATCTTAAGCCAACCTAGTTCATCACTTTTGTGCATATCGTTTAGATATGCGTTTTACGTTCTGGCCTAGCTAGCTAGGCTAAGTTTTGTTAACACTTAAATTATGCAGGCGTGGGTTTTTAAATAATGCCGCGCCATATAATTTAGGACCAAACAATTTCCGTAAAAACATCTTCCCTATACTTTGCGCAGCTTTAACATAAGCCGTGACAAACTCTTGCGAGCTCCCTTTTGGATCATTGTTTGCAACGATAATTTCAAGCGGGCGGTTACTTACATTTTGAAACATCAAGCTAGCCACCGCGTTACGAATGCCATCAGGGCGCAAAATGTTGGAACGATAATCGAGATACCGTTTTCCTAATTTAAGTTGTCCGTCAAACCATACTTCATGTATTTTAGTGCCACTATTAGCGCACAGCCAGCCTTTAAGCTAAGACTACACCTAATATGCGAACTTCGCGCCAATTCATCTTGGAAGAAGAGAAACGCCAGAGGGTCTGTAAGCCGGGTTCTGTACTCACGCGAACGTGAGCGGCGACCATTCATCTTATAGGCGCGTTACCACGCCTCTTTAGCAACCGACCCGGGCAGCGCGATGAAGACACCGCATAATGCTGCCCCTATTTGGTTTTGCTCCGGATGGGGTTTACCGTGCCGCCCTGCTTGCGCAGCGCGCGGTGCGCTCTTACCGCACCCTTTCACCTTTTCCTTAAACTTGTTAAGGTAGTTTGCTTTCTGTGGCACTGTCCCTCAGCTCGCGCTGGCCGGGCGTTACCCGGCACCCTGTCTTCATGGAGCCCGGACTTTCCTCAGAGTTTCCCCTGCGGCCGCCCGACCCTCTGGCGCCCCGCTTAAAGCTTGGCAAGCCCCCTAAAGTCAAGCTAGTAATGAACGAAACGAACGGGCCAAACATATGGGCCAAACATATGGGCCAAAATACGGGGATGTATGGACGCGGCGACATTAGATAACTTCAAACTAGAACTCGGCCAAGGCTCTGAAACAGGGTTAGCGTTTATTATCGCCTTGATGATGTTCGCCGTGGCGCTTGGTTTGCGTACTGAACATTTCCGGTTCTTCAAAGACAACCCCAAAGTTTATCTAGCGGGCGTGGCGGCGCAAATCATCGGCCTGCCGCTGTTAACGCTGCTTGTGTGTTTTATCGTCAAGCCTTACCCCAGCGTTGCGCTAGGTATGATCTTGATCGCCTGTTGCCCTGGTGGAAATACCTCGAACTTGTTGGCACTTTTCGGGCGCGCCAATACGGCGCTCTCAGTCTCCCTTACGGCCACGAGTAGTATTTGCGCAGCCTTTATAACGCCCGTTGCGATCATCTTTTGGTGTTCACTTTATCCGCCGACAAGCCAGCTCCTGACCGAGATTAATCTCGATATTGTGTCGTTCTTAAAACAAAGCCTCGTCATTTTGGCCCTGCCGCTTGTACTGGGAATGCTCGGGGCAAAGTTCGCGCCAACCCTCGCGAGCAAGTTACAAAAACCCCTCGCCCTCCTCGGTGGGTTGGGCCTGATCTTTTTAGTCGTTATGGGCTTTAAAAAATACGCTGCCGAGTTTATCGAAATCGGCGCAGCCCTGTTTATGCTTGTCGTCATTCACAATGGCCTCGCCTTCCTTATGGGGAATGTCGTCGCCAGACTTGCGGGGGCAACAACGAGAGAAAGACGCGCGCTTACATTTGAAGTCGGCATCCAAAATTCAGGTCTCGGTATTGTTATCCTCCTCACCCAGCTCGGCGGCTTTGGCGGCGCGGGCGCGGTGGCCGGATTATGGGGCACATGGCACATCATTGCAGGATTGATGCTGGTTGTGCTATTCCAATATCAAGATAGAAAATTACTAAAAGGATCTGAGCATGTTTGATTTAAAAATTATAAATGGGCAGATTTTGGACGGAAACGGCGACGCGGCTAAGTTCGTAAACATCGGTATCAAAGACGGTGTCATCACGGAGATCGGAAGCTGCGACGGCGACGCCGCCCGTACGATTGACGCGCAAGGAAAACTCGTAACACCCGGCTTCATTGATCTGCACACACATTATGACGGCCAAGTGAGCTGGGATGAAGAGCTTAAACCCTCCGTCAACCACGGCGTCACCACGGCTGTCCTTGGCAATTGCGGCGTCGGGTTCGCGCCGTGCCGCAAAGACGATCACGACAAATTAATCCGCCTCATGGAAGGCGTGGAGGACATCCCCGGCACAGCCCTGCATGAAGGCCTGCAATGGAATTGGGAGACCTTCCCCGAATATATGGACGCCGTAGATGCGCAGTCTCGCACCATCGATGTCGCCGTCATGGTGCCCCACGATCCCGTGCGTGTTTACGCCATGGGTGACCGCGCCGTATTCGACGAACCCGCCAATGACACGGATATCGCGGCCATGAAGTCTATCGTCCGCGAAGCCCTAGAGGCTGGTGCCGTCGGGTTCTCCACGGGCCGTAGTGACGTTCACAAAACCTCCGATGGCGATTGGACGCCTTCATCCGAAGCCAGCACAGCGGAGCTTGTCGGCATTGCCTCGGCTTTTCAGGGCTTAGGTCACGGCGTGCTGCAAGCCGTCAATGATTTCGACATGGTGCGCGAGGAAGACAACTTCGACAAAGAGTTCGCCATCATGGCCGAGTTCTTCAAAGCGGGTGGCGGGCGGCCTTGCTCCATCTCGCTCATGCAGCGTGATTTCGCGCCTGATGATTGGCATAAAACCATCACAAAGGCCGAAGCCCTAAACGCGCAAGGTCTCGATATAAGTTTCCAAGTCGCGCCCCGCGCCATTGGCGTTATCACGGGGCTGAACTGCACGTTCCACCCCCTCATGGCCTACCCAAGCTATCTCTCTATCCGCGAGAAATCATTAACGGAACGCGTCGCCATCATGCGTGATCCGGCGTTTAAAAAACAGATGCTCTCCGAAACACCCGTGCAGCTCGCAGGGCCAGGTTCCCCTTTCCCGCCCGTGACAGATATGATGATCGCAGATTTCATACAGATCGCCGAAAAGCAATTCCTGCTCGATATGGACGGCAAGGTTGATTACGAGCAAACATCAGAGACTTCTCTGGCGGGCCTTGCCCGCAAAGACGGCGTTAGCGTGTGGGAGAAAACCTATGATCTGCTGCTCGAAAATGACGGCAACGCCTTGATTTACTATCCCATCTATAATTACACAGAGATGAATTACGATAATGTCCTGACCATGATGCAGCACCCCAAAGCGCTGCCCGGGCTATCGGACGGCGGAGCCCATGTCGGCACAATCTGCGACGCTAGCTTCCCGACTTATCTGCTCTCGCATTGGACACGCGACCGCAAAGCCAAAGGCAAACCGGGCATAGATTTAAAACGTGCCGTCCAAATGCTCACCGCCGACGGAGCCGACTACCTCGGCCTGACAGATCGCGGCCGCCTCGCCGTGGGCCTACGCGCCGATATCAACATCATCGACTATGACGGCCTGTCCCTCGGTGTCCCCGTCATGATCCAAGACCTCCCCGCAGGCGGCCAACGCCTCATCCAACCCGTAAAAGGCTACACCGCCACATTCGTGGCAGGAGAGCAAGTCATTGCGGACGATGAAGTGACGGATGCGAGACCGGGACGATTGGTGAGAGCGGGAAGTTAAGGCTTGCGCGAACCTAAATATGCAAGCAAATTTCCATCATTACGAAATGTTCTGATAATTTTCCCGGCATCATCTTTTACTAAATAATATTTTGGGTCTCTTATTATGCTTTTGATCTTGTCTTGGCACATTTGCGGAACATAGCGTTTCTCTGGTCTGGCAGGTGTCAGCATAATTTTTCTTGTAATTTCTTTTGTGACAGCAGGTATCGCCTTAACAGATGCTCGCGCCGTTTTGAGCAACACTCCCTTATCATCATAAATCGGATCAATAATCTCAATTTCAGTTCTGGAGGCTGCGATAATTTTTGTTTCGGTAACCGTTTTATATGTTGCAGGAATAAGAAACCACTCTTCGACTATTGGCGTAATGCCGTCACACTGCACTCCTCCAATGCTATAAGAAACAGTCTCATAAACGGGAGGAACCGTCACCAAATATAAGCCGCCGCCAATATCTTGAGGTTCATCACCGTCCGCGACTTGCGCCTCTGCGATAACGAAATCATCGACCTGCGCTATCGCAGGTAAAACATTCAGGCTGTAAAAAATTGAAAAAATATAAAGGCTTTTAACTATAGACATCATGTCAATCCTTAGCGCGCATTTAGAAATTTTCCGAGTGCTTCTGCGTCATGAAACATTTCGGCGATATCCCCATCCGAAGTGATGACGATATAAAATTCCGGAAATTTAACCAAGCGTATTGTTTGCATTCCACATATAGTCGGAATAATTCTTTGTACGAGTTTTGGCTTTGCCTTTAAAATATTCCGCTCAATATTTTTAATAACAGCCGGTGTTGTCGTTAACTTCGCCCTTGCGGCCATTTTCAACTTCCCGTCTTTCTCATAAACAGGTGGAAGAACACTTATGTCTGTTTGCGCGGGGCTTGATGTGTAACTCTCCGTAATGATTTCATATACGGCAGGAATTTTCACCCATTCTGTCTCTTGTTGCCGCATGCAACTAGGGTGTGGTTGCTGGACGGTTTCATAAGTTTTCGGGATTGTAATGAGATTTAAACCGCCTCCAAGATCTTGACCGATTTGCATTTCATTATCTTGGGGCTCATCTGTTTTAATTCTGGAGTTCAAAAAATCGGCCAGATCTTCTTGGTCAGAATAGCTTTGAATAATGATGCCTAAATCAGTTTTAATGAGATAAACAGTTGGTGATTTCATAACGCGTTTCGTTACAGTTTTGCAAACACTTGGAATAACACGTTTTTTAACGGTCGCCGGCGTTTTAACTCGGTGCCGAGGAACTTCGCGCGTTACAGCGGGAATGTCTTTCCATTCAGCCTTCGCTAAATTTTTTAAGCGGCCTGCCCCATCATATTCGGGCGGCGTAACATCTAGTGTTCTATAGGCATATTGGGCAACTTCCGTATCCATATACGTTTCATAAACGGCTGGCACTTCCACCCACTCTTCTTTTGGAAACTTTGGACAGGATGTTTCATCGCGTACCGTTTCAAACACAGGCAACACCGTAATCAGGGACAGTCCGCCGCCAATGTCTTGGATCTTATGAGTGACGTTCGAGCTTGCGAAAGACGGTATAGCGATAGAGAAAAAGCTAAACATTATGACGGCGGAATACGTGCCTATATGTTTGTTTTTAAACATTTTTACTCCCTGCCCGTTCCGAGAGCCACCTTATCATATCCATTGTTTCTATATCAATCTGCCCGTCGATGTGATCGGGGCGGTAGCGTCTTTGTAGGGCGGTGATGATGAGCTGTGTGTCTGTGTCGAGCACGCCTGAGACGCGCGCGTCATAGCCTATATGCGCAAGGCCGCGCTGCGCGATGGCCACGCCTCTATCGCGGCTGCCTGCTTCAAACAGGACGCGCCTATCCGCCTCTATGCCTTCGGGCCAGAGGCCAACACCAGCAGCCGCCAATCCTGCCCATGGGAATTTTTCGCCTGGGTCTTGCTTACGGGCGGGCGCGATATCGCTATGGCCCACCACATTAATCGGCGCGATATTATGCTTTTCTATCAACAACTTAGAGAGCGATATCACCGCATTAATCTGTACATCGGGGAAATCAGGCAGGCCGTAATCATGCCCGCCATTGACGATTTCAATCCCGATTGAGGCCGAGTTGACATTCGCCTCCCCTGCCCATTCCGACACGCCCGCATGCCACGCGCGCTTGTCGTCTTCCACTAATCGGAAAATCTCGCCGTCTTCTTCGACCATATAATGGGCGCTGACTTTGGCGCTTGGATCGCGCATACGCTCCAACGCCATCGCGCCCGTTTCCATCCCTGTATAGTGTAGCACCAACATGGATATCGGGAGTGTACGTTTGTCAAAATTAGGAGATGGGGCAGAAGTAAATTTCATAAAAGCTCTATCAGTTTTCGCGTGAATAACAGTTGACCACAAACTTTACCAACACCCAATTTTATCCACCTTGGTGCGTAATGAACACCCAGTTCAACCCAGAGTCATACAGCATCCTTACAGCACGCATACAGCATAAAGACAGCACGCGCACAGTATGGTGAACGCATTAAACTGGGTATGTCTCCGCCATGATCGCGAGGCCCTTGACCATGATTTCACGCAGCACATCTTCGTCGACATCTGAGAGTCGTTTTATATAAAGACAGGCTTTTCCGATTTTATGTTTCCCGAGGCGCGCGAGCTCGTCGTCAAAATCCTGATAGCCGGGCATGATGTAAATACTAATGCTTTGGGCACGACTACTGAAACCAAGGCGCATGGCATCGCCTTCGCGCCCGCTGTCATATTTATAGTGATACTCCCCAAAGCCAACAATCGACGGCCCCCACATTTTCGGCTCACAACCGCTGATCTCGCCCATCATATACATGAGCGTTTCGCAATCGGCGCGGCGGTCGTCTTTTTCAATCGCGGCCACATAGTCGGCAACACTGGCCTCTGTTTTCACCGTTTTGTTTTTCGCTTTGGCCATAGGTTCTCCCTAGCTTTCAGGCAAAACCTCTGGTGCCTTGCCCCCATCCACTTTTCTGAGCGCAATATAGAGCACACAAGGCAAAATGAAAACCGCCCCCCAAATGTAACGCGCGTAGAGCGTTTCCTTGAGAAATACGACACCCAAAATACAGGCAAAAACCGTTACCATTAATGTCATCGGGACGACCTGCGTGACGTCATATTTTCGGATCAGATTGAAATATTGCCCATGCGCCAAAATAGAGGTGAAAATCGCCGCATAGCTCGCCGCAATCAACAGCGGCACTTTGGCCTCCGCCCAAACTTGCGCTTGGCCTGTCTCGAAAATGAAACTGACGGGGGCGGCGCAGATCAAGATCACAACCGCCATCCACGCAACATATTGTTTCCAATCGATGTCGCCGACAAATTTCATCACGACTGACCCGACCGCGAGCGAGAGATAGGCAAAGACGATGTAAAGCAAGCCGATGTCCGCGCTTAAAGCGCCAGGTTCATAGACCATTATCACCAGCCCGATGAGCGCGCCCAATATCGCAAGACCTCGCCGCCAACCAATTTTCTCGCCGAGGAAAATCATGGACAAGACCGCCGCAAAGGGAATGAGCATTTGCGAGACAATCGAACTGCCCGAAGCGGGCGCGGTTTGCAGGCCACTATAAAGAAAGCCCAAATGGATCGGCCCCACACAGGCGCACACAATCAGCAACCTTGCAAGATGCTGTGGCCTCGGGCGGAACAACATATAGCCCATGATAATAAGCACGATCACAGCCCGCACAGCCGCGAGCATAAAGGGCGGCACAGGATAAGCCCCCAGCACCCAAGCGCTAACCGTAAAGTTCGTCGCCCACGCAAGGCAGCAGCCCATTAATATCCAGAAGTCTATTGGTTTCATTATTGCCGTTTAGGGGATGGCGTGAAGCAAGGCAAAATAAATATAAGAGTAGCCCTCATCCTGAGGCGCAGGCGGTAACCTGCGGGACTCGAAGGGTTAGGGCGGTGGTTGGAACCGTCGCACAATTCAATCACCAATCCTTCGAGTCCCGATGCTTCGCATCGCCTCAGGATGAGGAAACTGATTGCAAGTTAATTCACCTAAGCCCGATCTGCCGCCATGACCAATTTCTTATAATCCCGCAAATCGCCGTCATAGCGTTTGGCTTTGCCTTTATTGACCAGCCATAATCTGTCGGCTGTGGCTTCGGCCAAATACACGTCGTGGGTAATGAGCAGGACGGCGCCGGGGAAATCGTTGAGCGCGTAAATTAGGGCTTCGCGGCTGTCGATATCCAAGTGGGACGTTGGCTCATCGAGGATTAAGACGTGTGGTTTGTCGATGGACATGAGGCCCAGAAGGAGGCGCACTTTTTCACCGCCTGAGAGCTTTTCAACATTGGTTTCGACCTTTTCATGCGGGAAGCCCATCGCGGCGCAGGAGGCGCGGGCTTTGCTTTGCGGCGTGCCGCGCGGGAGTTTTTGCGTGACGTGATCGAGCACGGTTTCACCAGCAGTCAATTCGTCCAGTTGATCTTGCGAGAAGTAACCGATCTTAAGCGATACCGACGCTTTGCGCAGGCCCGTCATTAGCGGCAGGCGTTCGGCGATGGATTTGACCAAGGTCGTCTTGCCCTGCCCGTTCGCGCCAACAATCGCCACGCGGTCGTCGGGGTCAAGGCGCAGGTTCACGCCCGACAGAATTTTCGCGTTTTCGCCATAACCCAGATCAGCATTTTCAAGCTCCAGCATGGGCGGCGCGAGTTTGCCTTTGGGCGCGGGGAAGTGAAACGGCGTGCAGCGCTCGGCGATTGGGATGGCAATCTCTTGCATTTTCTCAAGCTGCTTAACGCGCGACTGCGCTTGGCGCGCTTTGGAGGCCTTGGCCTTAAAGCGGTCAACGAAGGCCTGAAGGTGAGCGCGGTCGGCATCTTGCTTCGCCTTTTGCGCCGTAAGCTGCGCGGATTTCGCGGCGCGCAATTTCATCCAATCATCATAGCCGCCCGTTGTTACCATCAGCTCTTGATGCTCCAGCGCTAACGTATGCGTTACCGAACGGTTGAGCATTTCGCGATCATGGCTGACCATCACAACGGTGTGTGGATATTTGCGGATATAGCCCTCCAGCCACGCGGCCCCTTCGAGGTCGAGATAGTTGGTTGGCTCATCCAGCAGCAGCACATCAGGTTCAGACACGAGCACGCCCGCAATCGCGGCGCGCATCCGCCAACCGCCAGAGAACTCTCGGGTCGCGCGATAAAAATCATCATTGGAGAACCCAAGGCCTGCCAGAACAATGGCCGCGCGCGTATCCGCGTTCCACGCGTCAATGTCGGTCAGGCGTTCATATATTTCGCCGAGTAAGTTCGGATCGGTTTCTGTCTCCGATTGTTTCATGAGCGCCGCGCGCTGCGTATCGGCCGCCAGCACGACATCCATGATGGTATCGTCCGTCGCGTCGACTTCTTGGGCCACCCAACCGAGGCGCGCGCCTTTATTCAGGCGGACGCTGGAATCGGCTGTTGGGTTTTCAATCTCTTCGCGGATAATACGAAGCAAGGTCGATTTGCCCGTCCCGTTACGCCCAATCAGGCCAACCTTCCACCCCGCCGCAATTTGGGCGCTGGCGTTTTTAAATAAGGGTCGCCCTTGAACGGCGTAATCAAGATCAGTGATAGAAAGCATTCGCGCTGTTTAAGGCCAGCGGCGCGAAAGACAAGAGGGTTTATACGTGGATATCAATCAGCACATGAAAAATTCTTACATGCCGGCATATAGTCCTTATATTTCACCTCTCAACGCTTTAAACATATTTCGCATAAAGGAAATCATGTAGGCTGTTCTGATGACCCCAAAATTTATAAAACGATTCTTCTCTACCTTTTTTGATGCTCAGCGTAGCTCTGGGCGGTGGATCGTCGCCCTTGTTTTAATCGCCATTTTAATCGCCAATTTTTACAGCGTATTTGAACCCTTAAAAACGCTTTTAGATCGGCATGAATTAGAGCTTCGGATCGGCACATATTCCATCACCGCCTATGAGCTTTTGCACGGGCTTGTCAGCATTGTATTTGTATTCTGGATAGCAGGTTTCATTGCGGCCGCGGGTGAGCGTCACATTCAGAAACTCAACGCGCTGGATGCAGGTAACCGTCAGATCCTAACCAAATCCTTGCGTATTTTAGTGTTCGTGACCGCGATCATGATGGCGCTTAACGCCCTAGGAATTGAGCTTAAAATGCTTACCTTCTTTAGTGGCGCGATCGGGGTTGGCCTTGGGTTTGGGCTTCGCAAAATTACCTCTAATTTCATCAGCGGCATTATTTTATTGTTTGAAAAATCTGTAAGTGAAGGTGATAAAATCGAACTTACGGGCGGGCATACTGGCACGGTTAAGCGCATCGGTGCGCGCTACACATTGGTTGAAACCTCTGACAGCAAAGACATTATGGTACCTAATGAAGACTTCATAACCAGCCGCGTCACCAATTATACCTTCACGGATGTTCGCGGACGGATCGATATTAATCTTGGCGTGCCCTATGATGCGGATTTAAAACTCGCTCAGAAACTGATTGCCGAAGCGGCGCGCGAGCACCCGCGCTGTAGCCCTTCCTCGGATCCTGTCTGTCTTCTGACGGATTACGCAGCGGGGGCTGTGAACTTTGCGCTGTACTTTTGGGTTGATAATATTCGCGAAGGCATGGGCGGCCCCAAGAGTGATGTCCTGCTAAGCATATGGGAAAAATTTCGCGCGCATGGCATTGGCGTCCCTTGTCCGCCAAGTAAAATTTATGTCGAGAACACGGTGCTTTCTCCTGAGTTGCCTTCAGCGCAATCAAAATCATCACAACAAAAGACAAAACCTAAACCAAAGTGAGTAGCCCCGCCCATATCTTGCAGGCCTGCCATATTACGGGCGAAGGAGGCTCTATGCCTCTTTCAGGCGCGGCGCTGTCCCAAGGGCTTAAATCAGATGATTTGGCTTGGGTACACCTAGACGCAAATCACGAAGATACAAAACCTTGGCTAGAGGCTGAGCTGTCATATCTGGATCCCTTTATTGTCCACGCCTTGATGGAAGACGAGACGCGTCCGCGCGTCACAGAAATTGGCGATGGGGCGATTGTAATTTTACGGGGTGTCAATTTTAATGACGGCCAAGACGAAGAAGACATGGTCTCCATTCGCATGTTCATAGACGCAGGGCGGATCATAAGCCTACAAAAGCGCTCTGTGCGCGCGGTTAACACAGTTTGTGAAAACTTCTCAATGGGCAAGGGGCCAAAAAACTCCGGAGAGTTTCTTACGCAAATTTTGCTAAATCTAACCAATGGCGTCAATGCGATCTTAGCGCGATTGGACGATCAAACCGACGCCATCGAAGAAGATATTCTCACCACAGCGGATATAAATTTGCGCCAGAGCATCATCAATATTCGTAAAAAATCCATTGTCTTTCGTCGGCACCTCTCGCCGCAACGTGACGCCATTTCACAGCTTCGTCTCTCAGGGCTTCCGTGGCTAAGCGACATGGATCGGCGGTCCCTATTGGAGCGTTATAATTTGACATTGCGTTATGTCGAAGACTTGGACGCCATTCGCGAACGGGCGCAAATTGTGAAAGACGAGCTAGCGAATATTATCTCTGATCGCTTGAATAAGAACACATATGTGCTCTCTGTGATTGCTGCGATATTTTTACCCCTTGGGTTTTTAACAGGCTTGTTAGGGATTAACATAGGCGGCATTCCGGGATCAGAAAATGGCTCCGCCTTTTTCATATTCTGCGCGATACTTGCAGTATTAGTCGCCTGCCAAATCGTGATCTTTAAAAAGTTAAAATGGTTTTAGAACGGGATTGTTTGCCCATCCCAAGCCAATAAACTTCCGCTATCTTGCGGGGTGGCCCCGTCGATCACGTTTAGCAATTTCTCCGCGCTATATTCTGGTGTGAAGAGCTTCCCATTTGGCACATTTTTCTGAAAAGGTTTGGACAGATCCGTATCGACC
>JBMYWT010000045.1:6366-23454 GCA_049607665.1 Maricaulaceae bacterium | reverse complement strand
CCCGCCGCAAATGACGCCGCCAGAGAAGGGCTCTGTGCGGGCAGGCGCGCATGAAGATATTAATCTGATTACGCTGCTTTTAGGCGCAGAGGAGGCAGGGTTGCAGGCTCAGCATAGCTCAGGTCAGTGGCTTGATGTAAACGCGCCCAAAGGCGCTGTTGTGGTGAATTGCGGGGATATGCTCCAGCGCCTTACGGCCGGTATATTGCCCTCGACGACACACCGCGTTTTAAACCCGTCGCCGGAGCGCGCTAAATTTCCGCGCTATTCTAAACCGTTTTTTTTGCATCTTAATAATGACTGCGTGATCTCGGCACTTGATAGCTGTCTGGAGCGCGGCGGCGTGGCCGAGCCAGATATTACAGCGGATGATTATTTGCAGCAAAGGCTGCGCGAAATAGGCCTGCTTAAAACGGCTTAA
This sequence comes from Maricaulaceae bacterium, assembly GCA_049607665.1. GTDB lineage: Bacteria > Pseudomonadota > Alphaproteobacteria > Caulobacterales > Maricaulaceae > Fretibacter. The sequence continues at coordinate 23,033 of JBMYWT010000045.1, read as the reverse complement.
ATTCCGCCGATTAACATTCCCGCGAGGGCCGCATTCATAAGGTTCGCGAGCGACGCTGCAAAAACGGCTTTGAGGCCCATATTCGCGATCTCTGACATACGATCAGGGATCAACGCGCCGAGGCCGCCAAGCAAGATGGCGATAGAACTGAAATTCGCAAAGCCGCAAAGCGCGAAAGTGAGAACAACGACCGTGCGTTCTGACAGGTCGCCTTGGATTTCAACAAGGCTGATGTAGGCGATAAACTCGTTCAGAACGATTTTTTCACCAAAGATAGCGCCCGCCTGTTGTGCTTCGGCCCAAGGCACGTTCAGCAAATACATAACAGGGGCAAATATCGCGCCAAGGACAGTTTGAACAGAGAAGTCAGGCTGGCCGAAGTAAGCTCCAAAATATCCTAATATGCCATTTAGAAGCGCAATAAGAGAAACGAATGCAAGAAGCATCGCGCCAATATTTACCGCTAGTTTCATCCCGTTTTGCGCGCCAACAGCGGCGGCCATAATGATGTTTGAATGCTCGCGATCATCCGCCATATCAAATACTGTATTATCTGAAATTGCCGCTGGATCATCACCGTCTGGCATAATGATTTTGGCCATTAACAGCCCCGCAGGTGCCGACATGAAACACGCCGCGATTAGATATTCAGGGCGAATGCCTAGTTGTATGTAACCTGCGAGAACTGTGCCCGCTATTGACGCTAGGCCAGAGACCATAATGGTGAATAATTCTGGGCGGCTGATTGTGGGGAGGTACGGTTTGAGGCTGAGCGGGGCCTCTGTTTGTCCCACAAAGATATTAGCGATCACATTAAGCGATTCAACTGGGCGCGTGCCTGTTAAAAAGCGAACGCCTTTGCCGCCATATCTGACAACAAATTGCATGACTTTCATATGATAGAGAACTTCCATTAATGCCGCGAAGAAAATGACAACAGGCAAGACTTTGACAAGGAAGCTAAATCCAATGGAATCGCTTGCGAGACCGCCAAAGATCATATCAATACCCGCATCCGCGTAACTTAGGAGCGTCGTGACTTTCGTCGACATTGCGGTGAGAATTTTTTGACCAAAAGGTACATATAAAACCAGCACGGCGATTGCGACTTGCAATGCGAAACACACAATGACGATACGGGGCTTGATCGCTTTTTTATTCTCAGAGGCGAGAAACGCGGCAAGTAAAATAAGAGCAATGCCGATAAGGCCGAAAGCAGGATGATGCATAATTAAGCCTGTATAGTATTATAAAACGGCGCCGACTTTGGACGGCGTCAAAGAGGGAAGGTGCGCAATGATATCATCGAGAACCGCTTCAAGGTTGAGCATATATTTGTCTTGCGCAATGACAACATCTGCGAACTCAGCAGACGGAGCGACATATTTCAGGTGCGCGGGTTCCACATCATTTGCAAATTGATGGTGTACAAATTCTTCGGTACGCCCACGTTCGGCAACGTCGCGTGATAGGCGGCGAGAGAATCGCAGTTCAGCGGGGCATTTCATATAAATGGTTTTATCAGCGATTTGCCGAATAGATGGATCATTAAGAAGTAAAATGCCTTCAACAATTGTGAAGCGGCGCGCCGAAAAGGGCGCGGTGGCGGTTTGGCGCTGGTGTGTTGTGAAGTCATATGTTGGCAGAGACACGGCGTTGTCATGCTTAAAGTCGGTAAGGTTTTGAGCCAGCAAGCCAAAGTCTAAAGCTTCTGGGATATCGAAATTTGGAATTTCATCGCCTTTGGCGCGGTCTCTGATGTCATGGTAATAATCATCTTGGCGCACAAGAAGGGAGTTTTCTTCGCCAAACCGGTTTTGCAAATGATGCGCTAGGGTCGTTTTCCCTGAGCAGCTGCCTCCGGCAATAGCGATAATATATGACATAAATTCAACTCTTTTTTATAAGAGCCAGATTCGAAACCCCGGCACATAGTAGCTAGTCTGAAAATTTCAAATAGGCGAGTCAAAAATGATGACGTCATGGAAGATCATAACCCAGTCCGTAAGAAAAATTTGACTTTTCGGTACAAAATAGGTTAGGACGTGAAAATTTTATTTCAATTTTGAAATAAAACACTGAAAGGAAACACCTATTTTAAATCAAATTGGACACGAACCCCATTTCTTCTCGCAGTTAAGTTCATGCGAAGATATCCCCCGCGTTATTCAAACATTGGGCGAGTTATATGATACCGCTATTGAGCGTCTTAACCTCGCCTTCGGAGAGTTCGCCAAAACAGGCACGCGCGTAGACAACTCTGAAATTACATATCCCTATCTTCTGGTACATATTAAGGAACGCAAAGATGGCGTCTCAAGCCCGCAAGGTTTTGTAAGCATTCGCGGCATTGGTTGGTACGGAACATCTATTACGTCACCCGCGATATTTAAAGAATACCTATCGGATCAACTTGAGCGTATCGAAGACGCATATATCGTTGAGTATTTTACAGGTTATTGCCAAGAAGAAATTCCGGTCGCTTTTGCGATTTCCCCCAGTTCGTTTAAAATGGAAAAAGGGGACCCGAGCCGAATTGGTGAATTTTTCCCGCAACCTGACCTTAGTCATATCCATGATGATTTCGCTGATGGTGTATTTGAACATCCAAATGACCAGCCCCTACCGCTAAGCCTTTTTCCTGCGCTTCGTACAGATTATTCCCTGCAACGTTTGCGTCATTACACAGGAACCGATCCGGCGCATTTTCAAAAGTTTGTTATTTTCACAAATTACCAACGTTATGTAGATGAGTTTATTGACCATGCCAAAGACGTTGTCGGCGGAGAGCTTTACCATGGGTTCGCAAGTCCGGGGCAGGGCGTTATGACGTCCGGCGCGGATTACAATGTGGACCCGAATTTTAAATTGCCGCAAATGCCAGCCTATCACCTTATGACTGAAAATAATGAAGGTATTACTTTGATTAATATCGGGGTTGGCCCGTCGAATGCGAAAACGATTACGGATCATGTAGCGGTTCTGCGTTCGCACTGTTGGTTGATGCTTGGGCATTGCGGTGGTCTGCGGAATACGCAAACTTTAGGTGATTTCGTACTGGCGCATGCATATTTACGTGATGATCAAATCTTGGACGAAGTTCTCCCGACGGCTATTCCATTACCAACAATCGCAGAGGTGCAAATCGCGCTTACGGAAGCTACATCTGAAGTGATGAACCTCACGGGGCAGCTTTTAAAACGGCATGTTCGTACGGGGACCGTCGTGACAACAGGTGACCGAAATTGGGAGATGCGCTATGCGGCACTTCGAACGCGCCTTAATCAATCTCGCGCGATTGCGATTGATATGGAGAGCGCGACAATCGCGGGAAATGGATATCGTTACCGCGTGCCTTATGGGACGCTTCTGTGTGTGTCTGACAAACCTTTGCACGGCGAAATTAAACTCCCCGGAGCGGCGGAAGAATTTTACCGCAGCCGCGTCGCGCAGCATTTAAAAATTGGCCTCAAAGCCATGTCTATCCTGCAAACGGCTGCGCGCTCAGAGACATTGCACTCGCGCAAACTACGGAGCTTAGACGACCCGGTCTTTAGATAGTATTTTAGCTAATAGGTTTTTGACATCATATAAAATGGTGTCATATCTATAAAATATCTATGGGCGTGAGGGAATGTTATGAGAAATTTTGTGCGTTTTACGGCGGCGTTAATTGTGCCGCTATATTTAGTTTCTTGTTCGGCGGCGGAGAAAGATAAAGCGCCTGCTTATGAAACGCTTGCGGCAAACACAACCGACCACCCCGCGCATCCGGCTACAGTTAAAGCGAATAAAAAATCCGTAAAGGCACTCGATTTTTCTGATCGCCGTGATTTTGAACGTGCTGAAAAAGGCTTTATTGCGACCTTTGAAGATACGGCAATCGCTGGTGGCCCAGCGGGACTTCCGGCCTATGACCCAGGCGCGTATCCCTTCCTTGCAGGCGATGCGCCCGATACGGTGAACCCTAGTCTGTGGCGGCAAAGTCAACTCCTCTCTAAGCACGGCCTCTTTAAAGTCATGGACGGCATTTATCAGGTGCGCAGTTTCGATCTATCGAACGTGACGTTCATCGAAGGGAATACGGGCTGGATTGTTGTAGATCCTCTGATCACCAAAGAAACGGCCGCACGCGCAAAAGCGCTTGTTGACCGCGAACTCGGCGCGCGACCTATATCTGCCGTCATTTTCACCCATAGCCATATTGATCATTACGGCGGTGTCCGCGGTCTTGCTGAGGAAATGAATTTTGAGGTCATTGCGCCCAAAGGGTTTGTATTGGAAACCGTTAGCGAAAACATCCTTGCGGGGAACGCGATGTCGCGCCGTGCCAGTTATATGTTTGGCGCGCTTTTACCGAAGGGGCCACAAGGGCAAGTCGGCGTTGGGCTAGGGCAAGGTATTTCTAGCGGTACGCCGGGTCTTGTTTATCCAACCCGTGAGGTCATGGAAGATTTTGAAAGCTTTGATGTTGATGGCGTTGAAATTGAATTCATGCTGACATTGGGCGCCGAAGCCCCAAGCGAATTTATGTTCTACATCCCGTCCAAACGGGCTTTTTGCCAAGCAGAAATCATCAACCACACACTCCATAATCTCTATACGCCTCGCGGGGCGAAGGTACGTGATGGCCGTCTCTGGTCGCGCTATATTGACGAGGCGATTACCGAATATGCGAATAAAACAGATGTGAGTTTTGGCTCTCATCACTGGCCTGTATGGGGCGAAGCAGATGTGCGTGAATTATGGGTGGGTCAGCGTGATCTCTACCGGTATATTCATGACCAAACCGTGCGTCTTGCCAATGAAGGGCATACGATGCACGAAATTCCTGAGCTGATTGAATTCTCCGATTCGATTGCTAGCCAATTTGCCAATCGCGGATATTACGGCACGCTTAGTCATAACTCCAAAGCGCAATATCAACTTTATTTTGGATATTTTGACGGTAACCCGGCCAACCTTGATCCCTTGTCACCGACAGACGAAGCGAAAAAATTTGTCGAATATGCGGGCGGCGCAGAAACGCTCTTGGTGAAGGCACAAACGGATTATGATGCGGGTGAGTTTCGGTTTGTTGCGACAGCGCTTAACCACCTTGTGTTCGCGCAGCCAAATAATAAAGACGCGAGTGCCTTGCTCGCGAAAACTTATCGTCAACTCGCATATCAAGCCGAGTCTGGATCATGGCGGAATTTTTACCTAACAGGCGCGCAAGAGCTTGAAATGGGCATTATGGATCTGCCTACGCCGCGTACGTCTGGCCCTGATATGGTGAAGGCTGTTCCGCTGGATATGTATTTTGACCTTTTGGCTGTACGCATTGATGGCGCTAAGGCAGCGAAAAAAGAACTCGCCTTAAACTTTGTGATTACTGACACAGAAGAGAAGGCGCATCTTTTCCTATCGGGCGGAGCGCTCCATCACCGCATGGGCGTAACCCAAGAGGGTATTCCGACTGTGTCTATCACGCGGGCGGGATTGGACGCACTTAACCTACAACAAAAAGATGTGTCACAGCTGCGTAAAGAAGGCGCGATGACCCTTAAGGGAAATCCGCTTAAAATTAAGGCCTTCTTTGATTTGATTGAAGAGCCGCCTTATTGGTTTGAAATTGTACGCCCCTAAGTCAAGCCGTGGCTGAAATTATCACGCTGGTAAAAGATGGCTGGCAAGTCAAAGTCGTGCCAGAAAACGGCGCGTCTATCACGGAATGTAGTTTTGAAGGGCAGCCGATATTGCGGGCTGTTGACGCGGCGCTTGGATGTGTTTTCACACCTGAAGATGCAGCTTGTTTCCCGCTTATCCCGTTTTCAAACCGTATTGAAAACGGGGGGCTTGCATACCAAGGCGATATCATTCAATTGCCGTCTAACCACCCTACGCAAAAACATCCCTTGCATGGATATGGATGGCTATCAGCTTGGGATGTTATCGCGATTGATGAGACGTCTTGTGTGTTACATTATAATCATGCGGGCGGCCCTTGGCCTTGGCCCTTTAAAGCGCGATATGAGCTTCTAGTTTCTGGAAATGATTTTTTGCAAAAACTATCTATAAAAAACACGGGGGAGAAACCCATGCCCGTTGGACTTGGTTTTCATCCTTATTTTGCAAATGCAGACACGGCAAAACTACAATTCAACGCAGAGGGCATGTGGCAATCGGATGACGATATTTTACCTGTGAGTTACTTGGGTCGAAATGATAACTCAGCTTTTGAAAACCTAACTGCGATCCACGGGCATGACTACGATCATTGTTTTTCAGGGTGGAATGGTAAAGCCTATGTGGAGTGGGATAAGGGGGTGTATGGCGTTAATATAAGCGCGAGTTCGAACTGTAATCACGCGGTGCTCTACACACCCAAAGGAGAGAGTTTCTTCTGTTTTGAACCCGTGACGCATATGAATAATGCGATGAGCGGGCGGTACGGTCTTCCCTTTGGGGCGGTGAAAAATATCGGGGTGGATGAAATTTATACGGCGTCGATGCAGCTTAGCACAAACAAAAATCCTATTTCACAATAAAGCGAACGGGTTTTATCTGGGCTGTCTCCCCTAAGTCGCGCTGCACGCTTGCACTGACAATATGTGTGCCCTTTACAAGCGGCCAATCATAACGACTTCCATTTTTGGTAATGGCGGTGTCATTAATTTTCCACGTCACTTTATCTGTTTCTTCAATGCCTTGAATAAGAAATTCAAAGGCTTGGTCTTTGGCGGGAAGTCTGGGGTCATAAGCAATATGTAAATTGTGCACAGGGCGGCGCAGGCGTATGGCGGTTTGCTTTATCAAGCTCGCGTTTTTTGAAGGTTCCGTTCCCGGCACAAACCATTCGGCATAGCTATCGCATATCTGGGTTTTAGATTTCAAACGGCCTGTGCCTGCGCAAATTTCGCGGTGGATTAATCTCTTGTCCAATATGAGCGGGCGTGTGTCCTCGGATTTATTCAGCCTTGAAAAAACACTCCGTAGTAAAAGCGCCGGCCCCGTTGCGCCGGTTACGCCATCTGTGGGTTTTTGATCTAAATTACCCATCCATACACCAACCGTATAGCGGTGATTAAACCCAATCGCCCAGCTATCGCGGTAATCGCTTGACGTGCCCGTTTTAACCGCTGTTTGAACGGGTAAGTTTAAGACGCTATTTTGTCCAAATTCAAATTGCCGTGCATTTTCATCCGATAGAATATGCCCTATAAGAGAGGCAATGTCAGATGGCATAACGCGGCGTGTCTCTGGCTCGTTTGCGCTATCTGTAAAGGGCGTTAGCGGGCGCATCAGACCTTGATTAGCAATCGCGCTATAGGCTTGGACAAGTTCATAAAGACTAACCTCGCCATTCCCAAGCGCGATACCGTCACCGTAAAAGTTGGGATGGTTCGCAAGGCTGGAAAACCCAAACCGCGCGAGATAAGATAGATAATCCTCTGAGCCAACAAATTGTAAAGCCTTTAGCGCCGGAATGTTAAGCGAATTCCCAAGGGCCTGACGCAAGCTTATAGGCCCATAAAAGGAACGGCTGTAGTTCTGATAACTATGCAGTCCATTACCAACGGCCTCGGTGAGGGGGCTGTCATCAATGATCGTTGCTGCTGACCAACCTTTTTCTAGCGCTCGGGCGTAGACAAAGGGCTTAAGCGCAGATCCGGGTTGGCGCGGCGCCAAGACCGTATCAATGAAACGTCCCGGCGTGTCTTCATTCGTGCTACCGCCCACAGCCCAGATTAATATTTCGCCGCTTTGGTGATTGACCGCAAGGACCGCGCCGTTTTCAACTTGTTTTGGTTTTAGATCGCTTAAGCGTTTATCGAGCAAGGACTGCGCATGTCTTTGTAAGTCACTATCAAGCGTCGTCCCAAGCTTGGCGTATTTGTGTTGTGGTAAATCCTGACGGCGTTTGACATGACCCACGAAATTTCGCGCATCATGGGGAAGGGCAGGCGCATTAAGGGTAAGCTCCTCGGCTAATGCTGCAATTTTTTGAGTCTTTGTCATGCGGTCTTGAGATATCAATATATTGGCTAAGCGTTCTATGCGGCCTTCTACGCGGGCCGTATCTTTCCATAAATCCATACGGCTGGGCGCGCGTACTAAAACGGCCAGCGCCAGCATTTCTTTATGGCTTAACGTTTCAAGATCGCGGTCAAAATAATATGAAGCGGCCTGCACCACGCCGCGCCGATTGGCGGTATAGGGCACTTGGTTGAGGTAAAATTCAAATATCTCGTCTTTACTAAAGGCGCGCTCTAAACGTCCCGCTTCAAACCCTTCAATCCAGCGCGACCAAACTGTGCGCGGACGAGGACGGATCATACGCAGGCTTTGCTCTGTGATCGTGCTGGCCCCGCGAACCGCGCGCCTGGCTTTTAAATTGGTGCCCACCGCAGAAAATCGTGCCGCCCAATCCGCGCCGCCGTGATCATAAAACCGTTTGTCTTCAGCAGCGATAAAAGCCGTTTTTAGAAAAGCAGGTATGTCATGTAATTTGGCTTGGCTATGTGTGTTCCAATCATTTTGATAGGTAATATTAAGCGCCGTTCCGCGCCGGTCCAAGAGCTGTAAATGCTCCCCTTGCGCTGTGATGTCATAAAGCGATTTAGGCACGGGTTTAAGCTGCGCGTAAGTGATCCCGCCTAGCAGTAACGCGCTAGAAACGGCGGCCATTGCGGGCCACCGTAAATTTTTCACCCATGCCTTACGGCGCATGATTATGGCGTCCGAATTTGACCGCGAACATTTAACATACCGGGGAGGCCTTTGCCGTAAATGTCGGGGTCATATGTTTCCAAAGCCACTACGGGAACCTTGCTAAATTCGCCCTCCGCAATGGCTTGCGCCGTATAGGAGAGATGGTAGTTCCCCGCCGCAAGGTAATCAGAATAAAAGCGCGCGGCGTTGTGGCGAAGTTCTTTGTGGTAAAAGCTCCAGCGCGAAGCATTGTAATGGCGCCAATCATCAAATTGGAACCACCATGATCCGCCTGAGGCCACGAATTTTCCTTTATCCGCATCCACAATAGATGTATTGGCAAGGTCTCGATTGACGGGTTCCAGTCCGCCCGGGATAGGGTCATCGACGATAAGGAAATTGCGCGCAGTAGGTAGAGAGAGATAAATATCAACACGAATTAATTCGCCGCGTTTGATTTTATTAGGCTCTTTTAAAAGCGTCCATTTCCCGCCGCGTTCCACGCTATATTCTTTGCGGATTTCAATGCCCGCATTTTGCCGCGCGGCATGATCATCTAGCGGCGCATATTGCATACGCGCAGAATAGTAGAGCCGTCCGTCGCCTGTGCGCTCAACATTAAGCGTGCGCTGCGCGCCGGGGTCTTCCTCTGTGATAGGACGGCGAAGCGTTACGCTTTCATCCGTAAGGGTTTTGAAAGAGGCTACACCAAAGCTTTCTGTGTCGACACTAACATTGACCTGCATATCAGGGGCGGTTTGTTCGTAAATACGGGCGTAATCCACAAGGGCATTCATACAGAAAACATTTTCCTGTGTGTTCTCCCAATGGTCACGATTGCCGCGTGTCTGCGTGATAGTGCGAACAAGTTTAAACGGAATGTCACCAGTAAGCTCTTGGCCGTAAGCTTTTTGTCCGAGTTCTGTAAAGGTCGAGAGGATGGCGCAATTTGACCGCATGGGCGTGGCCAGAACGCGGGCATAGCTATCATCCAATTCTTCGTTAAAGGAAAACTTGCCTGCGGATTGAATGGAGGATGCTAATATCGCCTCTGCGGTTTCTTTGGCGATGTCATCTGCGCCGTCAATATTCATGGCGGCTTGGAGAAAGTGTGATTTCCCAAAAAGGCTCATATAGCTAACATCTTTGCGGTAACGCTCCAGATCATTACGCGTGATTTTACCGTGTTTGGACAGCGCAGAGAGAGCCGCTGCGCGCACCGATGAGGACATGCCGCGCGAGTAAAACGTCGGCACAACATCTTTGCGCAAGAGGCTGGCGAGATAGCTATGGAGTTTTTCTTCGACGGGGGCGGGAACATCATGCCCGCTCTCGCGCAGCCAATTAAAGCCAAGCGCGGTGTAAGCGCTTAAATATGGGCTAACATAATTATTTTGCGCTCTGAAATAAGTCATGCCGCCATTGGACGCTTGGTAATTCGCGGCCTGTTTTAAGGCTTGATCTGGGAGAGCTCCGCTGTCTTCCCATGTCAAATCTTCAGGTAAATAAGCGCGTAGATTTGTATAATGGTTGGCTATTAAAGCTTGCGATAACTTTGCTTCCCATCCGCCATAATCATAATCGCGAATATAGGTGAAAGCTCCGTCAATATTGCCGATCACACTGGGCGAGAGAACAACGGATATGTCGCCCATATCCGTTCGAATATTGTCAGGAAACCGCAATGACTCGGTTATTTGATCGTCTGTGAATGATCCATAATTGGCCGCCGTATCCAACGAACCGCGCTTGTGAACGGGAAGATGGTGCACTGTGCTATCGCGGTCAATATCGTCAAAGGCGGTGACTTGGAAATCAATCGCGCCGGATTGAATGTTTCGATCATGCGGCGCAGTGCCCGTATGGATAGGCATGTAAATGACTTTGCGTTTATAAGGCTTAAGTTTGACTTTCGCTGTATAGCCGCAGCTTAGAGGGCCTGTTTTGGCACGTTCGCGGCAGACTTTATCATCTTTTACAGTGCCCGAAGCGGCAATGCGTACCGTAAGTTTACGTGTCTTATCTGTGCGGTTCATGACGCTAAAGCCTGCTTGGAAACTATCGCCTTCGGTGACGTGGTTAGGCATGACGGGGCGCACTTCTGTGGGGCGGTTTACTTTGAAATTGGCATCGCCCAGTCCCATACGATCTGTGGGCGTGACGGCCATAACCAAAACGCGCCAACCTGTAAGATTATCGGGTAATTCAAAATTAACTTGAGCTTTGCCGTTTTCATCGGGCGTGATGGATGGATTCCAATAACTTACATATTTAAACAAAGAGCGTACTTGAAAATCCGAGCCACCATCCCCTCCGGGGTTAGCACCTTTTTTCTCAAATTTTTGTCGTCCCAAAAGCCGTGTTAAAAGATTATAATTTTTAACGTCTAGGCCATCGAGTTTGTTGAAACCCAGATAGGGATCAAAATAATTTTTTCCGCCTTGAACTAAATCTAAAACGGCCTCGTCCAGCACAACAACTGCGAGCTCAATCGGTTCGTCTTTGTCTTTAAACTTCGGCTCAGCGTGAATGTCGACGGTTACCGTATCGCGAGGTTTATAGACCTTTGCATCCGTTTCTATGCTGACATCAATTTGCTTATACGGATCTTTGACAGGCACTTTGACATAGCCGACTTTGAAGGCGGGCTTACCCAAATCGATTTGTCCCATTTCTGGCACAGGAGCATTCGCGCGCGGCGCCGTTACAATAACAGAGAGGTAAAACCCGGGCATGAAGTCTTTGGTGACTTCAAATTCAATGATGGGCGTACTGCCCTCTAAGGTCTCGACCCATGATTTCAAAACGCCGTAACGTTCAATCGAAATGAGCGCTTTTGCTCCCGGATATGGATTTTTTACAAGATAACGCGCGGTCTCGCCAATCTTATAATCTGTGCGCTCGGGGATAAGCTGTAAGGAGTTATCTTCCGGCTCTTGCCATACAACGCGGCCCTTTCCGCTTACCCATGTCTGCGTCTCTACGGAATGCTCGCGCCCCTGTGTGTCGGTGACTTTACCTATGATGCGGTAGCTTCCCGGTTTTTCGGGGGTGAAGCTACAGCTTGAAATGTCTGCTTTGGAAATGCCTTCACACGTTCCGGCCGGTTTCCACTCATTGATGTAATTTGTGACGTAGCTATTGCCTGCGCCTTTGACTTTGGCGGCTTTGGTTTCAAGACGCTCTATGGTGAGGTTCACTTTGCTGCGCGTGGCAGGAACGCCTTGTGAATTTACAACGATATATTGAATGTCTGCGGGCTGTCCGGCCTCGTAGACCCATTGTGTGAGCTTAAGCCCGATAAGACGGTCGACGCCAACATAAGAGGTGCGGCCGGAGGCGCTAATGTATTTACCGCGCTCATCACGAACCGCGCTTTCAATATCTAAGTGGCCATAGACAATGTCTTGTGGCTCTAGCGTGAAGCTGTTTTCCGCAAGGCCGGTCTCATCCATCTGACCGCTTTTTTGGAAAATTTGCCGTGTAGATGCGCTGTTATAATTTTCGAAATTAAACCCAGCTGCGACGGGATGTTCTGATCTGAAATAAGCAGGTTTAAGCGTCGCTGTGACCCGAATTTCTGCGTCTGTGTACGGGCCGCCAGAATGTAATTGCGCCGCACTAGAGACGTCAACCGTATCGCCGGGGTGAAATATATCGCCGTTTAGGTTTTGCGTGACTTTGAACGGGGATGGCGTGAAATCACTGACGAGTACGCGCAAGGGCTGCCACATATGATCCTTGGTGAAATCACTGCTAAGATGAAATTCATACCATCCAATAGGCGCGCTTTCGGGAACAGTGAAATTTCCGCTAAAGCTCCCAAATTCGGAAAGCTCTATGTCTTTGACGACATGGGCATCCTTGCCTGTCGGGTCTTTAATCCGGAGCGTGTAGAGCCCTTTGGGCGGCGCGGTATAGCCTTCATTGTTTTGATTGCGAACGTAGATTTTATAGTCAATCGTTCCGCCTGCGCGGTAGATACCTTGCGCGGTCGTGCCCCAACTATGGATGTGTCCATATTGCTTTTCTGCATTGGCCCAAACGGTATAATTGGACGCGCGATATGTGCTGACTTCATAGGGATATTCGAGCGGCAGAAGCGCCATTTCGCTGTCCTTATCAATGCGGACAAAGAAACGCGGGCAGGCGTCTTGGTTTTCTTTCCGGCACCATCCCGTCAGATCTAAATTCGGATCAAGTTTTTCGCGGCCGTCCAGACTGGCAAGACCGTCTTCGGATGTAACCGCTTGCGACAGGCGTTCGGGCGTAGCTGAGAGGTTCATTAGACTGTCTTTGTAAATTTGAACCTTGGCATCCTTAACAGGAGCGCCTGTTTCCAAATCCGTTACCCAGACAAGCGTATTGAAATGTCCAAATTTCACATGGAGCTGATAGGGGCTGACGATAGCGAACAGACGGTGTTGCGTGTGATATTTATCAACATAGGGCTTGGTAGAAATATTGCCGTAAATGGCGCCGCTTTTGCCGCCAAGCATCTCTCTAACTTTCATTGGAACCGCGAATTGAACGTCTTTGACGCCATTGCTATTGGGGAGAGCATATGTCTTTTGCGGGCTTCCGCCAGAAGGCGTTAGCGTTTTATAGCCCAGCTCGACCTTGTCTAAATTGGTAATATAAAGCGGTACATCAGAATCGATTTGACTCTCGAGGACGGCGCGTTTGTGGTTTAGGTGAAAATTGGGCGCACGGTGACTTGTGAAGAAACTTAAGTCGACAGGCTCGGGTAGTTTGCGGCCAAATTCATCGACGATGGCTTTTTGGGTCTCCGTATCTTCATGCTGAATTTTAACATTATAAGTTTCAGCCGCCTTTAACAATTCGGGGAAACTAACCTCATATGTTTGGCCCATGCGGTGCCGCCAACGCAGGCGGGAGTAGTCGTCATAATTCTCCCACGGGTCATAATCTGTGCGCCCACCCGCAAGGTCTGGCGTGAATATGACATGGTTTTTAATCTGGGAAGGCACGACAGGGGCTGTAAACTGCAGCTGCACCTGATTGAGCGGGCCGCATTTATCGCGCGCACTCGCCCAGTCTTGTCCGGTTTTTGTGTCTGAAATCAGGATCCGCTCTCCATTGTTCTTATGGCACCGAACGCCTAAAAACTCAAACTCTGGGAAGGTATGGAAGTTAACGGCGACGCGGTCTTCCGTGCCCTTTAATGGGCCGAGCGCGGAAACCAATCCGGGCGTAATATGGACATCAATAGCGCTATTAAGCGGCAAGGCTTTGGGCGGCGAGATGATCCAATTGCGCCGGGCTTCTTCGCCCTTTATGGGTTGTGTTTCATCCCCGTCCGTGCCGTCTTCTTTTTGCTCCCCCATGTCCAGAACATAACTCTCGCCCGGGGCCGTGATATACCGAGGCACTTCGCGCCTATTTGTATCGGCCATGACATTAACAGACCCTAGCGTTTGCAAGTCCCCGTTTTCATCTGTGAATGAGAATGACATGTGTTTAGACACGGAAGATTTACTGACCGGTTGATTAAAACTTATGCGCAGGAACGGAAGACCCGGTTCTTCCCACCGAGAGAAATTAGCGCGGCGAACGCGTGGGCGCATGGTTGTGAATGTGTGTTTTTTGGCCTTTGGAAGAACGGCGCCGTCTTCGGCGGTGATGCCTGGCATCATGACAATGTTATAGGCCGAAGCAAATTTTGGCGTATCGTCTTTGCCGAGCTGGCAAGCGAGGGCGCTCGTATTAATCCATCGCCATTCACAATTTAGCTCAGGCGTGATCTGTACGGGAATGTCTTTTTTATCTCGTTCCATTCGGCCAATAGGCACGACGGGGCGGTTAAATTGAAATACCATTTGCCGGATTGCGCCAACATTTTCGCCCTTGGGCGTTACGCGCGTAACATAGAGCGGCTTGCGGTCTTCGGGGGCGGCAAAGCCTGCCTGTGCGGATTTGCTCTCGGCGTCACTATCGTTTGCGGCGTCTTTATCTTGGCAAGCACTGGCCCCTAAAATAAAGGCGGCGCTAATGGATAAAAGAAGGGCGTGGAGGGGGGATCTAAAGGTCATATCTCATCCATGAGGTGATTCACAGCGGGGCGCTATATCTCTCATGGATGGGAATGTTGACGAAATCATGGCATATATCAAACATATGCAACCAATTGGTTTAGATATTTAGAAAGTACCGCTAACTGAAAGCCGTAAAAAGGGTTTAAAATCTCGGCTTCGTGTTTCTATATGCGTAATTTGCCCGAAATCTCGCCGCGTATCGTAAAGCACACGCGTGAAGTCTTCATGAGCATTGAGTAAATTCATAGCTGACACTTTTACTTTCATGCCCGCAATGTCTTTGTGTTCTACATATAATATGGTGAAAGGTTTTGTGAAAACAAACTCTTGTTGCGCGGTTAATCGGTAAACATCTGACTCGATATAACGATCAAGAAATACACCATATGCCCAATTCGTATTTGGTATGTCATGGCGAAAATCAACGCTGTAATACATTTTCTTATCAGAATTTAAGCGGCGCGAAAATCCGAGCAAAGGATCTTTAACCGATGAATCTCGTAATTGTAATTCCGCATCAATTTGGGTTCCTTTCAATCCCCATTTGTCGCCTTTAACTGTCGCAGAAAAGTCGACGCCATAACGATGCGCCTGATTAATATTACCAACGGCATCACCGTCAATTCCGACGGGAATTCTGTCTACAATATCTGAGATTAGTTCGCCGTAAAATTGAGCTTTAAATGTATTTCCAGAGCCGAAGTCTTTGTCAAATTCGATCTCACCTCGCCATGTTTGATCGGGAACAATATCGGGGTTTCCTGTCTGGTTGAGATTGTCTTCAAGACTAACAGAGGAAATAAAGTCAAAGAAATTAAGCTGTCCGACTTCGCGTTCTATTTTTCCTCGAATTGAAAAACTATCGTCAGATTTATAGGTTGCCGTAACAAACCCTTTGGGGCGGAAAAAAGTCCGGCTATTCATGTCTATAGTTGAATCGCCGTCTGTTTGACTGTTTTGGATAAGCTTTGAGTATTCGCCGCTAATCGAAGCTTGTAAATCCCATTTTGATGATAAAGTACGGCTATGAGTAATGCTTGCCTCGCCGCGATCTTCTTTAACTTTGGACATTTCAATCGGGTCACCAATAAATGCTCCCAAAACGTCCCGTTCTAAGAACTGTGATTCGATGTCAAGAATATTAAAGGCACCTTCTAATCCGATTTGCCAGTCTCCACCGGATTTTGGTGACCATGAATATTCGGATCGAATAATGGTTTCTGTTTCGTCGGCTGATTGTTCGAAGCGTGTGCTTTCAATCAAGCCCGTTTCATCAAAAACTTCAAACCGGGTTTCGGTTGGGGATTTTTCAAATTGATAGAGGCCTATTAATTTGAGTTTTCCTTTTGCGAAAGGGAATTCATAATCACCGCTAAATTCGCCATATTTCTCATCTTCACCTCGATGAAAGATCGTTTGTAAATTTTCACCTTGAGGTGTTATGGCAACCCGTTTTGAAATATCGCGCCCATTAAATTCAAACAAGTTATAATCTGCGTTGAAGTTCGCGATGTGACCATCTTGAGGTTTGTAGGTTAGGTTAAGAGAAATTCCGGGACGATTTGCATAACGTTGTGCGTCTTCATCACGAATTTCGAAAAGCTCTCCGTTTGGCGTTGTGAGCTGTTCGGGACCATTGACGCCGCCACGAAAGCCATATTCGCGCAATTTTAAAGAATAATCGAGATTGCCTTTTTTTCCTGATAATGTTGCTTCGCTATTAAACCAATTCGGTTTAAGGCGTTTGCGAAACTCTGGACGCCATTCCCAGGTACCACTAATACCTTTTGTCGAGGTTTTAATATTTGCGACTTGTCCAGAAAGACCCGGTATATCAAGTGAGGCTCCATCAATAATCTCAATATTAACGACATTCGAGGCCGTAATGCGAGAGAGTTGATCAATGGGGTCTGTTTT
>JBMYWT010000045.1:0-6343 GCA_049607665.1 Maricaulaceae bacterium | reverse complement strand
ATGAGAATATTAGCGCCGCCTTGCCCAAGACCACGTTTGTTGTCCGCTCCATTGATTTGAAACCCTGGGATACGTGAGACCATATCAAGCGCTGTTCGCGGGGCATAACTTTCAAAAAACGCGGGTGTATATGTGTTTTCCGACAAAGCTACGTCCTGAGCAAACACTGGAGCGCTTCCAAAAAATAAGGTAAAGGGTAACGTTGCCGCAATAAGCGACTTTGGTAAATTTATAGTCATATGTTGCTTTCTAAGCGATCGTCAGATGGGGGCTGCGATAAGTGTCATTACATAAGAAGGGATTGGGGGTCGAGCGTATGCCCGTTTTTACGGATTTCAAAATGGAGATGTGGGCCTGTTGTTTTGCCTGTTGAACCGACATAACCAATTACGTCTCCGGCTTTTACTTTGGTGCCGCGTTTGACATTAAAGCCCTTTAGATGACCGTAATGTGTTTGAAAACCATCTTCGTGTTTTATAATTATTCGGTTACCCCAGCTTGGTTCTGTTGTTAGCAGAAAAACAGTTCCGTCTGCGCTAGCGAGAACGTCTGCACCTGTCTTGGCGGCAAGGTCGATACCTTTATGCTTGTTCGTTCGTAACTTTGACTCTGTACCATATGTCGATGTAATTCGCGCATTTGGTGTTGGCATTATAAAGTTTGGCAGGGCTTGAGTCAGAGAATGATGAGTTGGAATGATGGGAGGGCTTGGCGGTGAGGAAGGGCTAAGGCTTGCATCATTCCACTCACCATATGTTGTTTGGTGTGTGGTTCCGTCCACATATGACTTCGTTTTAAGCATATAAGATTTAGGGGTTATTTTGATATAGCTACTTTGGTTTTTTGGAATGTTAAATTCATCCCATAGATCACAATATTTTCCGCCAAATTTTGAGACAACATCAACGCCATTCACCATTGTACGATAACCGGGGTATTTAATTTTTACCTGACTTGTACGTGATGCAATAACGCCGTCTTCTATTAACATATCAAGGAGCTTGGATTTAAAAGCTTCGTGACGTGCGCGCTGTACATCATGTGGAACATCATTATATTTCCGCATAGCTTCGTCATATTCTGTCGCACGTTCGCGTTGTTCCTCGGCATGTCTTAGCATGGTGTGAAGAGCATCTTGTGCGTTGTGTCTTTGAACCTGTACTTGAGTGACTTCGGTTTGGTTCATAGATATTTCAGCTTTTTTATAAGCTTGGGCTTTATTGTAACGCTCTATGTCGGCTTCAAAATATTGCATATCGATTTCGAATTGCGCCATTTTATGTTCAAAACCGGGGGGCACATTCATGCCGAGCCCGAGAGAGTGACCACTAACCATTGGCGGCATAGGTGGGGTCGGTAAGCCTGTTGGAATTTGCGAGACAATATCGGGAGATTTATCAATATCTACCCAATGTCCATCGACATTGACCCAACGTGATCCATCTTCTGCTATTTTAGCAGTTATCTGACGTTCCTTTACCCGAATAGTTTCAAAACGGTAGTTATGTTTCCAGGCTTTGGGGTGTTTGATGGGGTCTGCCGCGCTAGCAAGTTGTTCAATAATCGCGCTATCATTTAAGGCGGCTGCTGTGTTGGAAGCATCAGGATGCGCGTCTGCGACGGTGGTTGTGCTAAAGTAAATGCCGCCAATAAGAAGCGTGGATAGGGCAGACATCAAGATATGTTCAGGGCGGCGCGATTGTTCTTCTGATCCTGCGAGGCGTTTTAAACGCGAGAGTAATGGCATGTCCTTGCCATTTGCCGTCATCGCAAAACTATTGCGCGGAAGATTCAAACGCAGAGCCGCCAGACCCATAGCGAGGGCTGTTGGGTTATGGGTTTGCGCCACAGCAAAGTCATCGCACGCTTGTTCGCGGTCAATATCAATAAGCTTGGACATATAATGTACGGCTGGGTGAAAGAAGAAAATCGTCTTTATGGCGCTTTGCAGCAAATTCACAAGGTAATCATAGCGGCGAATATGTGCCAGTTCATGCAGGAGGATAGCTTCGATTTGGTCATGTGGAAGCTGAGTTAAAAAACTAGCTGGAACCAATACGATAGGTCTTATGAACCCTAGTGTAAGCGGCCCAGCGACATGGTCTGATACATAAAGTCGTATTTTACTGGGTAGGCCTGAATTTAAAACGAGCGTCCGAAAGCGGTTGGACCACATGGCCGAAACGTCATGGCGCCCTTGAGTGCGTAGTTTTTGCGTCAGCGCATAGGCCCCAAAGTAGCGTAATGTCATTAGGATAAACCCAAGGCACCACATAATGCCCAATAAAGGTGCATAAAGACTAAGCCGCTCTGACATGCCTGTGTTGGGTGTAATGCCAGTTTGATCTGAGGTCATAAGACCTGTGGGAACCGAGTTTGCACTTAAATTATCTGCCGTCATCACAGTGATAAAGGTCAAGCTATCTTGGCCGTATGTGTAGTATAAAGCAAATGTGATGGCGAAAGCGGCTAGGCAAAGAAGAAGCGCACCAAATTGAACATTATATCTTAGCGCGGGGCCGCTATTTCGAAAACAAAGCCGAAAGAATATGACGCCCATTAAAATCGCAATGCCTTGCCACAAACTGTGTAATAACGCCCAGCCTAGACTATCTAATACATGGTTTAAATGTGGTCCCAAGATACTCTCCCTCAGATTGGCACTCTGACTGGCGCCCAACACAGCCTTGCGGCTATGGAAATGGCGCTACTTGTCGCGCTCCAAAGTTTCGATAAATTGCTTTATCTTTTCAATTTCGGCGTCACTCGGTTCGCTCTTTCCAAGAGCATGCATGACAAGATCCGATACAGAATTGCTAAAAGCTGTCTCTACGAAGCGGTTAAATAGCCGAGATTTGGCTTCGTGTTCGGATATAAGCGTCCGATAGTTGTAAGATTTTCCCGTGCCACGTTCCCGCGCAATCATGCCTTTTTCATACATACGCTGCATTTGTTTCAGCGTCGTTGTATAGCCCACGTCTTTGTGACTGCTTAGGATTTCATGCACAGTTTTAACGCTGCTGGGTTCATGTTCCCAAAGGACGGTTAATATCGCCGTTTCAGCGGCAGAGGGTTTTATAGCGTTTGTCATAAAGACTTATCTAAACGACATATGTCGTTTTGAAAAGTTACAAAAATGACATATGCCCGTTAAAAATGGCATTTATCTCCAATTTATTATGAAAATATGGGGCGGAACGGGCATTTATCACATATAGAGCATTTGAATCGCTTAAAGGGCCACCACATGAGCACATCATCTTCTGAATCCACAAACATGGAAAATATTAAGCGCCTCGTGATTCGACAACCGGATGATTGGCACGTGCATCTGCGCGATGGTGATATGTTAGGTACGGTTGCAGACTTCACAGCGCGGCAGTTCGCGCGCGCAGTTGTTATGCCTAACCTTGTCCCGCCCGTGACAACTGTCGCGGCGGGCAAAGCATATCGTGACCGTATTATGTCCGCTGCTTCAAAACCATTGGGCTTTACCCCCCTCATGACAGCTTATTTAACGGACGGTATGGATTCAGACGAAATTGAAAGAGGGCACAAGCAAGGGGTTTTCACAGCCTGTAAGCTCTACCCAGCTCATGCGACAACAAATTCAAGTCATGGCGTCACAGACGTTAAGAACATATATCCTGTGCTTGAGACGATGCAGCGCATAGGCATGCCACTTTTGGTGCACGGCGAAGTTACGGACGTAGAAATTGATATTTTTGACCGCGAAGCTGTGTTCATTGACCGCGTCATGAAAGGTGTTGCCGCTGACTTTCCTGCTTTGAAGGTTGTGTTTGAACATATCACGACGAAAGACGCCGCCGATTTCGTGGCTGCATCAAACGCGAATATCGCAGCAACAATCACCCCGCATCATTTGGCCTTTAATCGAAACGCAATGTTCCAAGGCGGTATGCGTCCACATTATTACTGCTTGCCAGTGGCTAAGCGTGAACTACACCGCCAAGCTTTGCGCAAAGCGGCGACATCAGGTTCACCGAAATTCTTTTTGGGTACAGACTCCGCTCCGCATGTGGTGGAACGCAAGCAATCAGACTGCGGTTGTGCGGGTCTATTTAATGCGCCTTACGCGCTTGAGAGCTATGCTGCGACATTCGAAGAAGAAGGTGCTCTGGATAAACTCGAAGGGTTTGCCTCCCAACATGGCCCGCTATTTTACGATCTTCCTCTTAACGAGCGTTATGTTGTTTTAGAGCGTAAAGACCATACGGCAGACACGAAAATCCCCGTTGAAGGAAGCCATGTTGTTCCGTTCTTAGCCGGCGAAACGCTATATTGGAAATTTGCTGGCTTCGAAGTGTAATGATGTAATTATAGGATTTCATACTAACTATTATGTATGTTTAGTCGGTATATTCACGCTAAAACGCATAATGTGACAAAGTGGTAACTTATGCCGCAGGGTGAATTAATCTTCTATTCATATAAATAAGAGCATTTCCATGCGCATGGGGGCCACTGAAGGGCATCCCTCTAAGCGAGTGCTTCTGTTACCAAAATAACAGACACTCGCTTCGTAATTTCTGGGATTGTGTTTCCCAAATACTTCACTCCATTATCAGTCTTGTTAATGTCACTATCGCTGCGCTTTACACACGTTTCGCAGCGCTTTACTAAGCGGCTTCACGAAAGGCCGCGCTATGACCAATTCCTCCTTTTTCAAACCGGCAACGATTGCCCTCCACAGTGGCTATACGCCCGAATCCGATCACGGCGCGCGGGCTGTGCCGATTTACCAAACCACCAGCTACGCTTTTGACAGTGTAAACGGCGCGTCGAGCCTGTTTAACGTGGAACAAGGCGGGCATATTTATTCGCGTATTTCAAACCCGACAGTTGCTGTCCTCGAACAGCGCCTCGCGGCCCTCGAAGGCGGCAGCGGCGCAATCTGCACGGCGTCTGGCATGTCGGCTTTATTCGCCAGTTTTATTACGCTCTGCTCTGCGGGCGACCACATTGTCTCTAGCGAACAGATTTACGGCTCAACAGCCACAACGCTGCGTTACACGTTAAAACGTTTTGGCATTGAATGTGACTTTATCCCGATCAATGACGCCGCCGCGCTCGAAGCCGCGATCAAACCCAATACCAAAGTCGTCTTCTGCGAGTCGATTTCTAATCCCGGTATGGAAGTGTCCAACCTGCCGCAGATTTCGAAAATCGCCAACGCGCACGGCATTCCCGTGATGATCGACGCGACCTTCGCCACGCCCGCGCTTTGCCGTCCGATAGATCACGGCGCAAACATCGTCGTGCATTCCATCACCAAATGGATCGGCGGGCACGGCGCAGCGATTGGCGGCGCGATTATTGATGGCGGGAATTTCGATTGGGGCGCAAGCGGGCGTTTTCCTGAAATCACAGAGCCCTATGCGCCGTTTCACGGCATGAAATTCTGGGAAGAGTTCGGCCCGTCGGCCTTTGTGATGAAAATCCGTTCCGAAGCCATGCGCGATCTAGGCGCAGCGCTGTCGCCGCATAATGCGTTCTTGATTTTGCAAGGTGTCGAGACGTTGGAACTGCGGATGAAACAACACGTCGCCAATACGCTAGAGCTACGCGATTGGCTACTAAAGCAAGACGGCGTGACATGGGTACGCCATCCTGAAATCGGCGACGTGACCGGCGATCACGTCGCAGAAATGTTTCCCAAAGGCGCAGGCTCTATGCTTTGCTTTGGCGTCGTCGGCGGACGTGATGGCGGCGCGGCGTTTATTAATTCAGTGTCGTTGGCCTCACATCTGGCCAATGTCGGCGACAGCCGCACACTTGTTCTCCACCCTGGCAGCACAACCCATTCACGCTTAACGCCCGAAGCGCTAGAAGCCGCAGGCATCCCGCAAGATTTGATCCGTGTCTCTGTAGGCCTTGAAGATATTTCCGATATCAAAGCTGATTTCAAAAAAGGCATCAAAGCCGCCATGCGATCAGCCAAGCGGAGCGCGTAAGATGGAACTGACAGTCAACACCGCGCCCGTTTACGCCTCCACAGGCGGCAAAGATTTTAACCCCGAATTGCCGACGGTTTTGTTCCTGCACGGCAGCGGCATGGACCACCGCGCGTGGGCGCTGCAAACGCGCTGGTTCGCTTATCACGGCTATAGTGTCCTCGCGCCTGACCTGCCGGGGCATAGTCTCTCTGGCGGCGAAGCGTTTGCCAGCATTGAAGATAGTGGCCCGTGGCTCGACGCCTTTTTGAACGCAGCAGGCGTTCGCGCCGCTCATGTTGTCGGCCATTCGCAAGGTTTTCTCTCGGCTCTCGAACTCGCGAGCATCGCGCCAGCGCGGTTTTTATCGCTGACAGCCGTCGGTACAG
>JBMYWT010000044.1:0-24520 GCA_049607665.1 Maricaulaceae bacterium | reverse complement strand
CCCAGCCGTGATATCACCGTTTGTTCTCAGGAAGGTTAGCGAGACTCATGCTCGCCGATATTTCCTAACGGGTGAGGTCTTTGGTGGGAGGGAAGCCGAGCGAATCGGTCTGGCACAAAAAGCCATGCAGCATTTGACGGAAATTACGACGGATAATGCCGAGCAAAATGTCGTCAATGCCCGGCTGCGTAAAGATCTAGCCGAGTGCCTTGAGTGGTTTAAAACCAATATGGAGGCAACGAAGTGGACGGAGCTGACCGATCACGCAGAGGCTCATTTTAGTCATGGCGTGCAAGAGCTTTTGCACGCGGTTTTGCTCGAACTTTACCCTGAATTTATGGATGACCTTGAGGCGCGTTTGGACGTGACCGAAAAATATGAATTTATTCCGCATATGCCTCTTCGGGAATTGATGGATATTATTGAAGACAGATATGACTGGGCGCTTGATATTGATTTTGACGACGAGCCTAGTTGGGCGACGTTCTGGTATAGCTCTGAGGAGAAAAAGGAACCACGCCTAGGCAAACGATTTGAAGAACCGGGCGCAGAGAAGGAAATGTTTTTGGGCATGGCCTATGCCATCTATGACGCGCATAGGGATATGAAAGCATTTGGCGGCGATACATCTGCCGCACAGTTCGCACTCCAGTACCCGAAACATCGCTATACGCTTCGGCGCATTCAAACGATGTCGAAAAAATGGTATGGTGAAATTCGCGTCAATGTTTTGGACGTTGATGTCATGCCCATCCATCTTTTGCGGTGTAAACTTTCCTTCTTTGGTGTCGGGAAATTTGATCCGCTGTCGCGGCTATGGGTGCGAAATACGATGTTCCAAGGCGCGCCAATTTTATCAGATATCGGCCAAACAACGGCGGATACATGGTGCTTTCCGATTAAACCCAAATTAGATGATAGCCATGACCGCCCCGCTTAGGCTTTCGCTTAATGAGTTATCGGCTTTGATTAAATCCGTTTTCCAAGGCTGCTTTGGGCATGACCAAGATTGGGGAGAGATGGCCGAAAGGGTGATGTGGCTCGAGGCGCGCGGATTTGGCGGTCTTGATATGCTGATGGATGTTCTGGGCGAAGATATGACGTTGCGCGGGTTTGCGGGCGAGATTACGGCGGCCGGTGATGGCAAGAGTTGCGTGATTGATTTAAATGGCGGGAGCCTTCTGCTGGGGCTGCATATTTGCAGTGACATAGCCGTTGATATGGCGGCGCGCCACGGTGAGGCTAAGGTTGTGATAAAAAATGCGCGGCACGGCTCGGCGGTTCTTGCCGCCGTTTCGACATGCGCGAAATTTTCTTACCCAGTAAGAGCGCTTTGGCATGAGGGAAGTGCGTTTTGCGAATTCGGCGCTGTTGCGCCGACTATTTATGGCAGTGAATATGAGGGCGTGGAGATCCATTTAGGCGGTGTCTTTGAACATAAAGACGCGTCCGCCACACTATCCGGCGAGGCTGTTCAGGCGCGTTATGAAGACTCCTTAGCGCATGGTATTGCTGTGAATACGGACGTTTATGCGGCGCTGAACCAAGTTGCCGATAGGTTTCTCGTCGAAGCGACGGAAGCGTCCCGAAAAGGCGCGGGCGAGTAATCCTCACGCTGCTTTATAGCATTAATAGCCCTAATGTTCTGAGGCGTAAATTGACAGTATATAAGCATCGGAAATAATGATCCGCTTGTAATAATATTTGTATCAAATCCTGAAATAGGCTTTATGCGACAAAACATAAAATCCTAATCCGGATCATGTGAACTGTAAGGGGCTCATCATGGGTGAAATTCAATCTACGGCTAAAGTCGTTGTTATCGGCGGCGGTGTTGTCGGCGTTTCCACACTCTATCACCTTGTTAAAAAAGGCTGGAGCGATGTCTGTTTGATCGAGCGTAAAGAGCTCACATCAGGGTCAACATGGCATGCGGCGGGGCTCCTTCCACTGTTTAACATGAGCTACTCTGTGGGGCAGCTTCATAAATATTCCGTCGAGCTTTATAAAAGTATTGGCGAGGAAACAGGCCAAGATGTCGGCATCCGCCCTGTCTCAAATATCCGTCTCGCGACGAACCAAGACCGCATGGATGAGTATCTGCAATATGCGGGCGTGGCGCAAACCATCGGTGTTGATGTTGAGTTCATGACGCCCGAAGAAGTCGTCGATATTTGGCCGTTCGCTGTGCCTGATGGATTGATCGGCGCGATGCGTCACCCTGAAGATGGCTATGTGCAACCTGCTGATTTAACACAGGCTTTTGCCAAAGGCGCACGTGAAGGCGGCGGTAAAATTCACCGTTACACAACGGTCACTGGCATTGAGCAGCTCGAAGACGGCATGTGGAAAGTGATGACGGATAAGGGCGATATCGTCTGCGAACATGTTGTCTCTTGTACAGGCTCATTCGCGCGGAAAACGGGCGAAATGATCGGCCTCGATATCCCTGTTGTCCCCGTGGAACACCAATATATCGTCACGGAAGCCGCGCCTGAAATCTTAGAGCGCCGCAAGAACGGTGAACCTGAGCTGGGTGTTCTGCGCGAGTCTGACGGCAGTTGGTACATGCGCGAAGAGGCTGGCGGCCTGATCCTCGGACCATATGAGCATGGCGCGCCTGCCTGTTATTTGGACGGCCCCGATGAGCAGTCCGAATATGAGCTGTTCCAAGAAGATATTGACCGCCTCATGCCGCATATCGAAAGCGCGATTGCACGTGTGCCGATCTTTGAAAAGCTTGGCATTAAGAAAGTCTATAACGGTGCGATTGCTTATACGCCTGACGGTAACCCAATCGTTGGCCCTGCGTGGGATAAGAAAAACTTCTGGCTCAACGAAGGCCATAGTTTTGGTATCACAGCGGCTGGCGGCGCGGGCTGGCAGCTCGCGGAATGGATCGTCGAAGGCGAACCCACTGTTGATATGCTCGGCGTTGATCCTCGCCGTTTCGGCCCTTACGCAACCAAGAGCTACCTGATTGAGAAAAACGAAGAAGCCTACGCGGATGTGTTCTCTATTCACTATCCTGACGAAGAGCGTCCTGCCGCGCGCCCTCTGCGGACATCACCTTGTTATGACCGCATGAAAGACAAAGGTGCGGTCTTTGGAAACCTCTTTGGCTGGGAACGTCCGAACTGGTTTGCGCCCGAAGGCGTAGAGCAAAAAGACGAATGGTCATTCCGCCGCTCATCTTATTTTGAGCACGTTGGCAATGAGTGTAAAAACGTCGAAGAAAATGTCGGCGTCCTCGATATGACGGCCTTTGCCAAGTGCCGTATTGAAGGCTCTGGCGCGCTGAAATTCCTCAACTGGATGTTCGCGCAACGTATGCCTGTCAAACCTGGCAAGCTCGCGCTCTGCCACGGTCTTACGACCAAAGGCGGCGTTCACAGCGAATTCACCGTGCAGCGGGAAAGCAAGCAAAGTTTCTACATGGTATCAGCAGGCGCTAATCATCGCCTCGATCATGACTGGCTCAAAAAACACATGCCAACGGACGGTAGCGTGCAGTTCACAGATCTCACAAACTCTATGGGCGTGCTTGTAATCGCAGGGCCGAAAGCTCGCGATCTCTTGCAGCCGATCACAGGGTCAAATCTGTCGAACGAAACTTTCCCATGGCTCACAGGGCAAGAAACTTACGTCGGTCATGCGCCCGTAAAACTCTTGCGCGTGAACTTTGTCGGTGAGCTTGGTTGGGAAATTCACCACCCGATTGAATATCAAAACCACATCTTTGACGCCCTGTTTAAAAATGGCGACAAGCACGGCCTCAAGCCGTTTGGTATTCGCGCGATGAACTCCATGCGTCTTGAGAAATCTTACCGTTTGGTAGGCACTGAAATGTCGATTGAATATTCAGCCTATGAAAGTGGCCTGCACCGTTTCGTGAATCTGAAGAAAAAAGATGGTTTCCTTGGTAAAGACGCACTGCTCGAGTGGGAAAAGCGCGGCTTTGATAATGCCTTTGTCACCCTCGAAGTCATGAATGTCGATGATGCTGATGCGATTGGAAACAACCCAATCTATCACGGAGGCAAAGTCATTGGCCGTGCAACGGGCGGCGGTTTTGGTTGGCGCATGGACGTCTCGCTCGCGCTTGCGATGGTGCATCCTGATCACATGGAAATCGGCACAGAACTTGAGATTGATATTCTCGGTAAACGTTATCCGTGCCGCGTGCTCGAAGACAGCCCGCACGACCCAACGAATGAAAAACTTCGGAGCTAGATGTGAAATATTCCGCGCGTTCGCTCTTTGCTAATGCTTTGTCAGGCCATAAAAATTGGCCCGTTCAATTCCCTGACAAAGCGCCCAAAAAAGAATATGATGCCATCATCGTTGGTGGTGGTGGCCATGGTCTTGGGGCGGCCTATTATCTCGCCAGCCGTTACGGCCTCACCAATGTAGCTGTCCTTGAGAAGGGCTGGATTGGCGGCGGAAATACAGGGCGGAATACAACCATCATTCGCTCAAATTACCTCTTTGATGAGAGCGCGGCGATGTACGATCACGCGGTTGATCTTTGGGACGGCCTCTCGCAAGAGCTAAATTATAACACCATGTTCTCAAAGCGCGGCGTTCTCATGCTCGCGCACAATGTACATGACGTTCAGAGCTTTAAGCGCCATGTTCATGCCAACCGTTTGAACGGCGTGGATAATAAATGGATGACGCCTGAGGAGTGTAAAGAATTCTGTCCGCCGCTCGATATTTCGCAAAATCGCCGTTACCCCGTTATGGGCGGCGCGCTGCAAATGCGGGCAGGTACCGCCCGCCATGATAGTGTTGCGTGGGGCTATGCCCGCGCCGCGTCAAAGCTCGGCGTAGATATCATTCAAAACTGCATGGTCACAGGCATTCGCCGTGGCCGTGACGGCGCGGTTGAAGGCGTCGAAACAGGGAAAGGCTTTATCGGCGCGAAGAAAATCGGCGTCTCTGCGGCGGGGAATACCTCCGTTGTTATGGAAATGGCTGGTCTGCGTATGCCGCTTGAGAGCTACCCGCTCCAAGCGCTTGTCTCCGAACCCGTCAAACCCGTCATGCCTTGCGTTGTGATGTCTAATGCCGTTCACGCTTATATCAGCCAGTCTGATAAGGGTGAGCTGGTAATTGGCGCAGGCACGGATCAATATACAAGCTACAGCCAGCGCGGCGCTTTGCATTTACAAGAGCATAATCTTGCGGCGATCTGCGAGATTTTCCCGATGTTTACGCGGATGCGTATGCTTCGCTCATGGGGCGGCGTTGTCGATGTGACGCCTGACCGTTCACCGATTGTCGGTAAAACACCAATCCAAGGCCTTTACCTAAACTGTGGTTGGGGCACAGGCGGCTTTAAAGCGACGCCCGGCGCTGCCGATATGCTGGCCTATACCATCGCGCATGACGCGCCGCATAAAATCAACGCGCCGTTTAATCTCGACCGCTTTGTTGGCGGCCGCTTGATCGATGAGGCCGCTGCGGCGGCTGTGGCGCATTAGGGCCTACGGATAATTAGGGCTGGGATTAAGATATGAGTCAAAACCACATAGTTTTAGGGAAAAGAACGAAGGCCTGCGTCCGCAAGGCGAGGTCTTTTGACGACAAAATAGGTGGTTTTGATCATACCACGAAGCGGCGGGGCGCTTTTGCGCGACTTCCGCGTCGTAAATGCTCGTCGGTGTTCACACCGTCTTGCGCTTTACTCCTAAAATTCGCGCAAAATCGCATCCGTCTTAACGCAGCCCTAATTGTCCGTAGGCCCTTTGGAGATTTGATATGTTTTTAATTCACTGTCCCTATTGCGACGAACACCGTTCCGAGACTGAGTTTTCCTACGCAGGTGAGGCGCATATCGTGCGCCCAAATGCGGCTGAACAAAAAGAAATGAGCGATAAAGAATGGTCTGAATTTATGTTCATCCGCGATAATAAACGCGGCGAGCATTGCGAACGGTGGTGGCATAATCATGGCTGCAATCGTTTCTTTAATGCGGTGCGTAACACCGTCACTGATAAATTCGTCATGACCTATAAAATGGGTCAACCGCGTCCGACCACCGCAAAAATTGAAGCGGCGAAAAAGAAGGCGAGCCAAGAAAAGGTGTCTAAGTCATGAACGCGTTTCGTAAATCAGGACGCGGCCGTATTGGCGATGCGTCTATAAGCTTCACCTTCGACGGGCAGACATATCAAGGCCAAGACGGCGATACGTTGGCGTCTGCCCTGCTCGCCAATGGCGTCCATTTAGTCGGACGTTCGTTTAAATATCACCGTCCACGTGGTTTCATCGCGGCGGGGTCTGAGGACGCCAGCGGCCTTGTTACGATTGACCGTGGTGTTGGGCGCATTACGTCCAATATGCGCGCGACGCAGATCGAAATTTATGATGGCCTGAAAGCTGAAAGCCAGAACCGTTTCCCGAGCCTGAAGACGGATATTGGCACGTTCAATAACACTTTTTCTATGTTCTTCCCCGCAGGGTTTTACAATAAAACCTTCATGTGGCCGAAGTCATTTTGGGATAAGGTCTATGAACCGTTTATCCGTAATCTCGCGGGCCTCGGCCCTGCGCCCAAAGGGCCCGACCCTGATGTCTACGCCAGTTGCTACGCCCATTGCGATGTCTTGATTGTCGGTTCAGGCGCAGCAGGTATTGCCGCAGCTGTTGCGGCCTCAAAAAAAGGTGAGCGCGTTGTTTTGGCGGACGAACGTCCTGCACTTGGCGGGAGTTTACTCTCGACGCCAAATGTAGAAATCAACGGCGCGGCGGCCTCGGATTGGCTCGCGAAATCGCTCAAGGCGCTTGCAAAGCTCGACAACGTCACGCTCATGCCGCGTACGACGGCGATTGGTTATTATCACGATAATTTCGTCGGCCTCGTCGAGCGTCTGACGGATCATATACCGCATGCCGAAGTCGGGAAGCCTCGCGAGAAGCTCTACCGTATGCGCGCGGACCGCGTGATCTTAGCGCAAGGCGCGATTGAGCGTCCGCTGGTGTTTAACGGTAATGACCGTCCTGGCGTCATGCTCGCCTCTGCCGCGCAAACTTTCCTCGCGGAATATGGCGTGGCCGTCGGCAATGAGGTCGCTGTGTTCACAAGTCACGATAGCGCCTATCAAGTCGCGTTTGATTTGGCCGATGCCAATATCCGTATTCCTGCCATTATCGATGTACGTAAGACAATCCCGAAGGCGCTTGAGAGCGAAGTCACAAAGCGCGGCATTGATCTGCATCTTGGCGCGTCAGTGTCGGACACAAAAGGACGTCTGCGTATTTCGGGTATCGAAATCTATAACCCTGACAGCGGCGCGAAAACAAAAGTCGCTTGCGATGCCCTGTTGATGAGTAATGGCTGGACGCCAAGTTTGCACCTCTGGTCACACTCCAAAGGTAGCATTAAGTGGGACGATGATATGGCCGCTTATGTACCCGACGTGGCCAATGAAAACGCCGTCTGTATCGGGGCGTGTAACGGTGACTTCGGCCTCGAAGCTGCGCTGAACGCAGGTAGTAAAGCGGGCGGCGGACGTAAGACATATAAAGTCACTGAGGCTGCATTTGGCACGGGCGTCACGCTAGACAAGCTCCCGAATTATAAACCTGCCTCTAAACAAAAAGCCTTTGTCGATTTCCAAAACGATGTGACAGAAAAAGACATTCATTTGGCTGTGCGCGAAGGCTTTAAATCCATCGAACACGTCAAGCGTTACACGACCAACGGTATGGCGACAGACCAAGGGAAAACGTCAAACCTCAACGCGCTTCAAATCGCGGCGAAAGCCGTGGGCAAGCCCGTCGAGCAAGTCGGCCTGACAACCTTCCGTCCGCCGTTCACGCCAACGACATTTGGCGCGATGATTGGGCACCGCCGTGATGATCTCTTTGATGTTACGCGCAAGACACCGATGGACGCCTGGGCCGAAGCGCAAGGCGCGGCTTTCGAACCTGTCGGCGTCTGGCGCCGTGCGTGGTATTTCCCCAAGGATGGCGAAGATATGCACGCGGCTGTGGCGCGAGAATGCGCGGCGACACGCAAAAGCCTCGGTATTTTTGACGCCTCGACATTGGGTAAGATCGAAGTGGTTGGCCCTGATGCTGCGAAGTTGATGAACCTGATGTACACAAACCCGTGGAGCAAACTTGCCGTGGGCGGCGCACGTTACGGGTTAATGTGCCGCGAAGATGGCTATATCTATGATGACGGTGTTGTCGGGCGTATGGCCGAAGACCGTTTTCACGTCACCACCACAACAGGCGGAGCGCCGCGTGTTTTCCGTCACATGGAAGACTATCTGCAAACCGAATTCCCAGAGCTGGATGTATGGCTAACGTCGACAACAGAGCAATGGGCAGTGATTGCGATTAACGGGCCGAATGCACGTAAGTTGATCGAACCGTTCGTTGAAGGTATTGATCTTTCACCTGAGGCGTTCCCGCATATGACCCTGCGTGAAGGCAAGATTTGCGGTGTACCGACTCGTCTGTTCCGCGTTAGCTTTACGGGCGAACTTGGGTTTGAGATCAATGTGCCTGCTCATTACGGTAAGGCCGTTTGGGAGCAACTATTCGAAGCGGGTCAGCAATATGACATCTGCCCTTACGGAACAGAAACTATGCACGTATTGCGGGCCGAAAAAGGTTTCATCATTGTTGGCCAAGATACGGACGGAACCGTCACGCCGCATGACGCGGGTATGAGCTGGGCTGTGTCGAAGAAGAAAAAAGACTTTGTCGGTAAGCGCTCTTTGATGCGTTCTGATTTGGTTGCGGATGGGCGCAAGCATTTGGTTGGCCTCGTGACTGAGGATCCCAATGTTATTCTCGAAGACGGCGCGCAGATTGTAACGGATCCCAAGCAAACTATCCCGATGGATATGCTCGGCCATGTCACCAGTACCTATTGGAGCCCCGTGTTGGGGCGCTCTGTGGCAATGGCAATCGTGCGCGACGGGAAAAACAGAATGGGCGAGACGCTTTATGTGCCGATGCCCGGCAAAGATATAAAGGTCACGGTGGACACCATGTGCCCCTATGACCCGAAAGGGGAGCGCCTCAATGTTGTCTGATATGATCGATCAGGGCGTCTCCCTGTCTGCGAAATTAACTGAGAGTGATTTGGGCGTGGATATCATGCCGCCAATGCTCCGCCTTAATATTCGCCTGAAACCCGCTGACCGCACGGCCATTCAAAAAGAAACTGGCCTGACCTTCCCGTCTAAAATCGGCCAAAGCGTGACGAAGAACGAAGTTCTGATCGCCTGTCTGGGGCCAGATGAGTGGGGCGTGATTGCGCAATATGAAAGCCGTGGGGACCTCGAAAAAGCGCTCGCGAAAGCCTCGAAGACATTCACCCTTAGTGTCACTGATGTCTCCGAGCGTAACGTCGGAATGTTCATCACTGGGCCGTATTCAAATGACGCGATCAATATGGGCTGCCCGCTTGATCTCTCGCTCGAAGCGTTTCCTGTTGGGAAAACAGTTCGAACAGTTTTTGAAAGCGCGTCGATTTTCCTGCGCCGCGTTGATCATGATGATTGGCATATTGAATGCTGGCGTTCTTTTGCGCCTTATATTATTGGCTTTATGGAGAAATACGCGCGCGAACTCTAAATTTCAAAAGGCCTGTCATGAATGATAAATCCGTAATCCTTCTTGATGGTGGGATGGGCCAAGAAATCATGAAGCGATCAGGCCAAGCGCCGACGCCGCTTTGGTCGACGCGCGTCATGCTCGATAATCCTGAAATCGTCGAAGCGGCTCATTTTGATTTCATCAAAGCGGGCGCGCAGATCATTGGCCTGAATAATTACACCGCTACGCCAGACCGTCTTGCGCGTGATGCGAGCGTTGATTTATTTGAACCTATTCATAATGCGGCGATTAAAACGGCACATGCAGCGCGTGATAAAAGCGGGCAGGCTCATGTGCGTATCGCAGGTTGCCTGCCGCCCTTGTTTGCCAGCTATAAGCCTGAACTCGTCCCAAGTTTTGAAGATTGCGTTGCGCGCTACCAAGAGCTTGTTGATATTCAAAATGACGGCGTGAATTTCTTATGTGCGAGACACTCTCGACTGTGCGCGAAGGCGAAGCGGCTGTGACGGCAGCCAAGACAACAGGCAAAGAGGTTTGGGTCGGTTTCACGCTTGAAGACGGCGCGGTCGCCACATTACGCTCTGGTGAAAAACTATCCGATGCCATGACGGCGGCTGCGAAATGCGGCGCGGATGCGATCATGATAAATTGCTCACAGCCTGAAACGGTTGAGGCGTCGCTCGATGTTTTACTCGCGGGTTTTCCTGTTGTCGGCGCCTATGCCAATGGATTTCAATCGGTTGACGCGCTTGATGTCGGCGGCACAGTGTCGGAGCTAAAAGCGCGTGAAGATCTAGGCCCGCAGGAATATGCGGACTACGCCCTAAGTTGGGTGCAGCGCGGCCTCTCTATCATAGGCGGATGTTGCGAAGTTGGCCCCGATCATATCGCGACTTTGCGAGCGGTCCTGGAGGCAGATGGTTATACGGTGAAAGCCGCCCTTTAAAGGGGCAGCTTTGTAAGCACGGCTTCGCGAGTGCCATCTGGCGTATGAACACTTACGATATTTCCGTAATCCCAATGCGCGCGGTCAATCATACTAATGGCTACATTCGTGTTGTGATCTGGAGACCACGCCGCTGATGTGACTTGCCCGGCTTGCGCGCCGTCCACTGTGACGGGCCAAGGCGTACGGCAAGCGGGAACAGCATTACCGGAAATAGAAAGCCCGCGAATTTGGCGCTTTGGACCGTTTTCTTTTTCCACCCGCAGGACATCTGCGCCGATGCAGTCTTCGGCGGCGGCGCCTTTGCAAAATTTACCCAGTCCGCATTCATACGGCGTATTCGCGCGCGTCATATCATTGCCGTAAGAGAGCAATCCGCCCTCGATGCGCTCAATAAGATTGGGACAACCCGCGCGGACATTTAAATCTTGTCCGGCCTCGAACAAAGCATCCCATAAAGATTCGCCGTGCTGATGGCCTTCTAGGTAAATTTCAAATCCACCTTGCAGGGAGTAACCCGAGCGCGCGACCGTAAACGATGTGCCGTTGAAATTTATCTTGCGATGCCGGAAGAACTTTAAATCCCGAATACCTTCGCCAAAGACGCGGGCCATAAGCGCGTCGGATTTGGGGCCTTGAATGCCTAGCGGCGAAACGTCGGGTTCACTAATATCAACATTTAACCCGCGCCCGGCGGCGAGGCCTTTGACCCAATATAGTAGGTCAGAATCCGCGATAGAGATCCACCAATGTTCATCATCATGTTTAACCGCAACAGGGTCATTTAACATGCCGCCTGTCTCGTCGACGACGGGAATGTAATAGCATTGATCGTCTTTCATTTTCGCAAGATTACGCGGCGTAAGCATTTGCACGAGGCGTGACGCGTCAGGGCCTTTAATCGCGACTTGGCGTTCACAGGAAACATCCCAGACTTGGACGTGGTTTTTAAGGTGATGATAATCTTCAGTTAGACTGTCGAAAACAGTCGGTAATAACATCCGGTTATAAACCGTATATCCCTTTACGCCCGCTTGGGTGACGCGGCGCGTAAAGGGTGTTGAACGTGTGCGCGTGGAAATTGATAAAATGGGTTCCATGCGTTTCCTCCTATTACGTCTATTTACCTAGCTCCAAGGGAAGGGGCTATTTGATGTCGGATGAAGATCGCCTTCGGCGTATCGATTGAAACGGAAAGGCTTTAGCAGGTCAGGCGTTTCGCCCGTAATATGTTCGGCGACAAGTTTGCCAACGCCGAGCATTTTATAGCCGTGATTGCTGTCTGCGATGATATAGGCGTTCTCGCAAAATTCATCAAAGACAGGAAAGCTATCCGGTGTGAAACAGCCGACGCCGCCTGAAGGTTCTTTGTGATATTTGCCCATATGGCCTTCGAAACGCTTATGACAATGCGCCAAAGCGGAAACCCACATATGCGCAAATTCAGGGGAGGATATCCACTCGGGTGACGCGGGGCCGTAAGGGTCGAGCTGTAATTCATCGACGGGCGTCGTGACGGGATAGGGCATGGCTCCGCCTTGCACGCCGCCAAAATGAAAATCAGGTTTATAATAAAGGCCCCAAATATTGCCATCTTCTGTGATGACGGAGCCATCAACAACGGAGCGCAAAGCAGCATCCGTATCGACATGCATAACGGGCGGTTGTTTGCCGTCATTTGTTTTGAACATGTTAGGGTCGACGTTCAACACGCCTTCTTCGAGCTGCCAATATGTCCACATATTGATGTCATCATGGACGGCGCCATCTGCGCCTTTAATGCTCACGGTTTTGGGTAGCTCTAGCATGTTCCAAAAATCACGCACCCACGGGCCAGCACCGATGACGACGTAATCACAATCGATATTGCCTTTGCTTGTTTCAACGGCAGTGATGGCTGAAGAGGCTCCGTTGGCGCGTTTAAACCCTGTGACCTCTACGCCGGTTATAATGCGAACGCCTTGGTCTTCGACCTTGGCCGCAAGGCCGTACATAGATTTCGTGTTATTGGCGTAACCGCCTCTTTTTTCGTGCAGGACAGATGTGATATTTTGTGCCTGCCAATCCGAATAGAGATCCTTCATATAGGCGGTGCAATCAGTTTCGCCCTCAATTAGGACACTTTCATAGCCAATGGCTTTTTGCTGTTCGTAAATGCCGCTGACATCTTCGTGCATGATCTCACAGGAAATTTGCATATAGCCGACGGGGTGATAGGAATAGACTTTCGGGTCAGACTCCCACACCTTCACTGAATGCGCCATAAGTTCGCGCATGGCCGGCTGATAGTAATTATTGCGAATAACCCCGCAGGCAATACCTGTTGCGCCCGATGCGATACCTGTTTTGTCTAAGATAAGGATATCATGACCGCTGCCTTTACCCTTTTCTTTAAGCGAGAGCGCAAGGTGATATGCGGTTGAGAGACCATGAATGCCTGCGCCAATAATGATATATTTCGCGTGTAATGGAACAGCCATGAGAACTCCCTTTGAAATCCGCTTAACTGCAATAGAAATGACGGACAATAGAGTTGGAAATTCATAATCTTTTCTAATCGACCTCAATTAGAGGAGATTATGAGGCCGTAAAATAGCTGTAAAAAAGCAGATTAGGGTGATTTCTATGATTTACATTGTTTTACACTCGGACTAACGAAGATTATGATGTGAAAGTTAGGGGTTACCTTTCATGAAGATACCAAGCAATTTTGATCTGCGCTCTTTGCAGGTTTTTGTCGTTACAGCAGACCAAGGCGGAATGACGCAAAGCGCGCGCGTTTTGCGCATGACGCAATCGGCTGTGTCGCAAATTATCGCCGGACTAGAAGATGCTGTCGGCACAAAGCTCTTTGACAGATCTGTTCGTCCTATCGTTTTAACGGCAGGTGGACGCATCCTTTTGGAGCGCGGCCGCCAGATTATTAAAGATACCAAAGAAACCTTTCGCGAAACACAAACCCTAGAACAGCGCAAACTGGCCATGCTTACGATTGCGATGACCGATAGTATGTCGGGCGTTTTAGGGGCCAAGCTCTATAAATCGTTGCAAGATATTTCGGGCTATTGGCGCATTTGGGCGGGGCTTTCACCCTATCACCGCGAAGAGTTTCTCTCGCATAATATTGACGCCATTATCACATCTAGTAACGTCATGGAGGATGTAGCGGGTCTTGATCGACAGCTGATTTTTCAAGAGCCCTATGTGCTTGTATTCCCTAAGGATTATAAAGGTTCAGTGAATTTGATGGACGGCATTCGTGATCTGCCATTCTTGCGTTATTCTTTGCGCTCTGCCATGGGGCTTCGCATTGAATCGCAGCTCAATCGCCTTCGTCTGAAGTTCCCAGATATTGTCGAATTTGACGGCGCGCCAAGCCACACAATGGCCGTGGCCGAAGGTGTGGGCTGGGGCATTACAACGCCGCTCTGCTTGCTGCAAAAGGCGGAGCTACTTGATCATGTTCAAGTGCACCCGATGACGCGTGGACAGTTTAGCCGTCATTTTGATCTATTAACCCGAGAAAACAGCCTTGGGAAAATGCCGATCACAATCGCGGACGAAGCGCGCCGCCTTCTGCAAACAGAATGTATGCCTGTGCTCTATGAGAAAGTTCCGTGGATCGAAGAGATGTTCAACTGGGAACTGGATAGCGCAGATCCGCGCACAGGTGAGCATTAGGGCCTAAGCGAAACGCATTTGACGAAATTTCGTTTCGTGATGATGATGTTTTAAAAGTGCTTATGGTGAATTCTGCGCCTTGCTGAAATGTCGTAACAAAGCCTAACATTTCGGGAAAGAGCGGAGTAAAATGTGTCCGAACACGCCCTAAAATCTGTGTTGCGTCCCATTGAAACGGCAAAGGGCCTGCCCAATGAATATTATATTTCCGATGACCTATATGCTTTAGAACGCAAAGCCGTCTTCCATAAAACGTGGGCGGCTTTGGCGTTTGAATCGGACGTCCCTGATGCGGGCAGTATTTTTCCTGTTGATTTTCTAGGCACGCCTTTGCTGCTCGTGCGCAGCAAAGATGGCGCGTTAAATGTGTTTCAAAATACATGCCGCCATAGGGGTATGATTTTAATTGATAAACCGGCACGTCTCTCCGGTCCTATTCGCTGCCCCTATCACAGTTGGTGTTATAGCCATGATGGCGACCTTGTCAGAACGCCCTCTGTTGGTGGACTTAATATTGATACGCATGAAGCGGTAAAACCTGATGAGCTAAGCCTTTTCAAAATCAGAAGCTTTATTTGGCACGGCGTCGTTTTCGTAAATCTATCTGGGGACGCGCCAGAATTTAAGGAGGTTCACGCCAATCTCATGGAGCGCTGGGCTGAATTTGATCGGCCCTATCATCTCGGCGGAGCGGTCAGTCAATTTGACATGACGCTGGATACGAATTGGAAACTTGCTGTTGAGAATTTCTGCGAGTCGTATCACTTGCCGTGGATTCATCCTGAGCTAAATAAAATTTCCCCGATTGATGTTCATTATAATATTGAAAATCAAAGCGAATATTCAGGACAAGGTAGCCGAAATTACAATCAACTTGTTGGTGATGACGGTAGACGTTTCCCTGACTTTAAAGGCGTTTCAAGCAAGTGGGACAAAGAAGCGGAATACATCTCCTTCTTTCCCAATGTATTGCTGGGAGTGCATCGGGATCATGCATATGCCATGTTGCTTATGCCGCAAGGCCCAGAGCAAACGCTGGAACGCGTTGCTCTGTTTTATGCAAATGAAGATATAGATAGTCCTGAATGGCAAGGCATGCTCACGGAAAATGCGCGTATCTGGCAAGGCGTTTTCGCCGAAGATATCGGCGTTGTCGAAGGTATGCAAAGGGGGCGTCACGGGGATATGTTTGACGGCGGGAAGTTCTCGCCCGTTATGGATGGCCCGACGCATATTTTTCATAAATGGGTCGCAAACCGTATGCTGGCGGCGCATGGCGATATTGAAAAAACTGCATAGGCATTATTTTAATCGCTTATAGTCAAATAATGCCCCTTGTTCTGCGCGTTTTTAAGGGCGTAGGTTAAAGGGATTGCAATCAAAAGAGTTCCGCATGGTTACCTTACTAAATACCATAGAAGATAAGTTCGCCCGAGAGGTCTGCGCGCAGCGTGGTGACCGCCCCGAAGAGCTTTTAGAAATCCTTCACGCCGTACAGGCTAAGGCCGGTTATGTCAGCGAAGGCGCGATGCGTACGATTGCTTACGCGCTTAATATTTCGCGCGCTGAAATCCACGGTGTTGTTACCTTTTACCACGATTACAAACGCGCGCCCGGTGCAAAGCACACGATTAAAATTTGCCGGGCTGAAGCCTGTCAGGCCGTTGGCGCGATGGATTTAATCCAAGAGGCCGAGCAAGCCTTTGGCGTAAAATTAGACGAAGGGGGTTCTGATATGACATTGGAATCCACATTCTGCCTTGGGAATTGCGCTCTCGGCCCAGCGGTGATGATAGACGAGCAGCTCTATGGCCGCGTGGATATGACTAAGCTTAAAGCCCTCTCAGCAAAACATCAGGAAAGCTCAACATCATGAGCGTGAAAATATATATACCTTGCGACGCGGCGGCTCTGTCTGTGGGCGCAAATGAGGTCGCCCAAGCCGTAGCGGCATTAGGCGAGGACGTGACCATTATCCGTAATGGGTCGCGCGGTATGTTGTGGCTAGAGCCCCTGATTGAAGTCGAAACGGATGACGGCCGTATTGCTTACGGCCCGGTTGACGCGGCTGATGTGCCAAGCCTCTCTGAGGCAGGTTTCCTAGCGGGCGGGGCGCATGAATTACGCCGTGGCCGTACAGAAGACATTCCCTATTTTGCCTCTCAAGAGCGCCTAACCTTTGCGCGCGTGGGATTAATCGACCCGCTCGATCTGGCGGATTATGAAAAACATGGCGGGCTTGCGGCTCTTAAAAAGTCTATGGATTTAACGCCTACGCAAATTGTCGAAGAAGTCTCCGCATCGGGCCTTCGCGGACGCGGCGGCGCAGGTTTCCCGACGGGCATTAAATGGCAAACCGCCCTCGCGCAGCCTGACGGACAGAAATATATCTGCGCCAATGCCGATGAAGGCGATAGCGGAACTTTCGCGGACCGTATGTTAATGGAAGGTGATCCATTCTCGCTGATCGAAGGTATGATTATTGGCGGACGCGCTATCGGCGCCAGCATTGGTTATGTTTATATCCGCAGTGAGTATCCTCACGCCATTGCCACAATGCGCCGTGCGGTTAACATCATGAAAGAGGCAGGCTGGCTTGGTAATGGCTTTGATCTGCATATCCGTGTCGGCGCCGGGGCCTATATCTGCGGCGAAGAAAGCTCCATGCTCGAAAGCCTTGAAGGCAAAAGAGGGCAGGTCAAAGTTAAGCCGCCTATCCCCGCCATTAGCGGCTTGTTTAACAAGCCAACGATTGTGAACAATGTCCTGACGCTCGCGACCGTGCCGTATATTATGTCCAATGGCGCAAAGGCGTATGCGGAATTTGGCCAAGGCCGTTCAAAAGGCACGCAACCTTTTCAGCTCGCAGGCGATATCGCCCAGGGCGGCCTCGTGGAAAAAGCATTCGGCGTAACGCTGGATGAGCTTGTAAATACTTATGGCGGCGGAACGCGATCTGGCCGCCCCGTAAAAACCGTCCAAGCGGGCGGTCCGCTTGGCGGATATATTACGCCCGATCAATTCGGCGTTTCAATGGATTATGAAAACCTCGCCGAAGCGGGCGCAATGCTTGGCCATGGCGGGATCGTTGTTTATAATGACACCGCTAGCATGATGGGCATGGCGCGCTATGCGATGGAATTTTGCGAAATCGAATCTTGCGGAAAATGTACGCCTTGCCGCGTCGGTGCGGTGCGCGGTAAAGAGACACTAGATAAGATCGCTGCTGGCGAAGATGTGGCCGCAAATGTAGAGGTCATCGAAGATCTTTGCGACCTTATGGAAAGCGCGTCTTTATGCGCCATGGGCGGGCTTACGCCGCTGCCTGTACGCACAGCGATGAAGCTGTTCCCCGAAGAATTTTCTGGCCCCGTCAAGGCGGCTGCGGAGTAGATTATGGCCCTGTTACAAGAAACTGATTTCGGAACACCCGCTGTTAAATCCGATAAAATTGTCTCCGTAGAAATCGATGGCCACAGCGTTAGTGTCCCCGAAGGCACCTCCGTTATGC
The DNA here is from genome assembly GCA_049607665.1 of Maricaulaceae bacterium. Lineage (GTDB taxonomy): Bacteria > Pseudomonadota > Alphaproteobacteria > Caulobacterales > Maricaulaceae > Fretibacter. Next base: position 6,800 of record JBMYWT010000044.1, on the reverse strand, counting down.
GCGCCGCCCAAGAAGCGGGCATTCCTATCCCAAAACTTTGCGCAACCGATAGCCTCGATGCCTTTGGCTCTTGCCGCCTTTGTGTCTGCAAAGTGGACGGCAAACGCGGAACCCCTGCGTCCTGCACGACGCAGGTCGAAGAGGGCATGAAAGTCACCACCCAAGACGACGAGATTGCCAAAATTCGCAAAGGCGTGATGGAGCTTTATATCTCAGATCACCCGCTGGATTGCCTAACATGTTCAGATAATGGCGATTGCGAGCTGCAAGATATGGCGGGCGCTGTGGGCCTTCGCGAAGTGCGTTACGGCTATGATGGTGAAAACCATAATGACGCGCCAACGGATGATAGTAATCCCTATTTCAGCTTCGATGAGAGCAAATGTATTGTCTGCTCGCGCTGCGTTCGCGCCTGTGATGAAGTGCAAGGTACGTTGGCGCTGACCGTCGAAGGACGCGGATTTAAATCCAAAATCACGCCGTCTATGGGCGAGAATTTCATGGAGTCTGAATGCGTGTCATGCGGCGCCTGCGTACAGGCGTGCCCAACGGCAACGCTTCAAGAAAAATCCGTTATCGAACATGGCGTGCCGGACCGCACAGTTCTGACGACATGTGCCTATTGCGGTGTGGGTTGTTCATTTAAGGCAGAAATGAAGGGTGACCAAGTCATCCGCATGGTGCCGCAAAAAGACGGCAAAGCTAATCACGGGCATAGTTGCGTGAAGGGGCGTTTTGCCTTTGGTTACGCGACGCATAAAGACCGTATCACTAAGCCTATGATCCGCGAAAACATCACGGATCCATGGCAAGAAGTGTCTTGGGATGAGGCCTATGGTTTCGCCGCAAAACGTTTGAAAGACGCGCAGAAAAATTACGGCATCAAAGCCGTAGGCGGCATTACCTCTTCGCGCTGTACCAATGAAGAGGTTTGGATGGTGCAACGTCTGATCCGCCAAGGCTTTGGGAATAATAACGTCGATACATGCGCGCGCGTCTGTCACTCGCCAACAGGATATGGCCTAAAGCAAACTTTCGGCGAGAGTGCGGGCACGCAGAATTTTGATAGCGTCATGGATGCCGATTGCATCATGATTATTGGCTCAAATCCAACGGATGCTCACCCTGTGTTCGGCAGCCAGATGAAACGCCGTCTACGTCAGGGGGCTAAGCTTATTATCGCCGATCCACGCGCGATTGAACTCGTGCGTACGCCGCATATTCAGGCGGATTATCACCTACAGCTTATGCCCGGAACAAACGTTGCGTTGATTAACGGCCTTGCGCATATTGCGGCCAAAGAAGGCTTGCTCGACGAAGATTTCGTCAAAGAACGCTGCGATAGCGAAAGCTATGCGGAGTGGAAAGCCTCTATCTTAAAAGATGAAAACGCACCTGAAAACGTTTCGAAGATCACAGGCGTTAGCGTCGAAGACCTAAGGGGCGCGGCGCGTATGTTCGCCGCTTCTGGTAATTCCGCGATCTATTACGGCCTCGGCGTGACGGAACATAGCCAAGGGTCCACCATGGTCATGGGCATGGCAAACTTTGCGATGGCGACGGGCAATATTGGCCGCTCTGGTGTGGGCGTGAATCCCATGCGCGGACAAAACAATGTTCAAGGGTCATGCGATATGGGCAGTTTCCCACACGAACTTTCCGGCTACCGCCCTGTGGGTGATGACGCGGCGCGCGGCCTATTTGAAATGAAATGGGGACGGGAGCTTGATTCTGTTCCGGGATATCGCATTCCGAACATGTTCGACGAAGCCTGTAACGGTACCTATAAAGGTATGTATATCCAAGGCGAAGATGTGGCGCAGTCCGATCCAAATCTACAACATGTTGAGCAAGCTCTGCGTTCGCTCGATATTCTTATCGTCCAAGATTTGTTCCTTAATGAAACTGCGAAGTTCGCACACGTCTTTTTGCCGGGAACGAGCTTTCTTGAAAAAGATGGTACTTTCATTAATGCCGAACGCCGTATCAATCGTGTGCGTCCCGTCATGAAACCTGCCACGGGCAAGCATGAGTGGGAAGTCACGCAAGACCTCGGCAAGGCGCTGGGTATCGATATGGGCTTTAATTCGGCCAGTGAAATCCTCGATGAAATTGCCGAGCTGACGCCGCAATTTGCCAATGTATCGTTTGAAGTTTTGGATAATGCCGGAAGCTTGCAATGGCCCGTCAATGATGCTCACCCTGAAGGCGCCGAAGTCATGCACGTTGGTGAATTTGTACGTGGTAAAGGCAAGTTCGTTCCAACGGAATATCAACCGACGACAGAGCGTACTAACCGCAAATTCCCGCTGCTTCTAACGACGGGCCGGATTTTGTCGCAATATAATGTGGGCGCGCAAACACGGCGTACGGAAAACAATAAATGGTGGGACGAAGACGTTCTTGAAATTCATCCGTCTGATGCGCTCGCGCAGGGCATTACGGATGGGCAGTGGGTGTCTCTTAAATCTCGCAAGGGCGAAATTACGCTGCGGGCGAAACATTCAGATCGCATGCAGCCCGGCGTTGTTTACACGACTTTCCATCATCCCGACACGGGCGCGAATGTTGTAACAACCGAAAACGTCGATTGGGCGACAAGCTGCCCGGAGTATAAGGTGACGGCTGTGGCGATTGCGCCGGCTAATCACAAATCGGATTGGCAAATGAACTACCAAGATGAGCTTGACGCTTATCGCCAGATCGCCGTTGAACCCGCCGAGTAACATATCTTTCCCCGTAGAAATTCACGGGGAAACTGCGCCTATATCGCGTAAAATTACGGCAGGCGCACAAGATTGGTTCATCCCCGAAGAAGTCCCGATCGCCTTTGTTTACAATCGCCGCAATTATGCGGTGATGATGGGCACGCCAGATGATCTTGTTGATTTTGCCGTAGGGTTTTCACTCACGGAAGAGGTTATCAAAACGGCGGCTGATATCAAATCCATTGATATTCATCTTTCGGATAAAGGCGCGGATATTCGCTTTAAAATCACGCCGGACGCCGTAGAACGCCTTGAAATTACGCAGCGCCGCCGCAATATGGTCGGCTCCGCGAGTTGCGGTTTATGCGGCCTTGAAAATGCGGAGACACTTTTCAAAGTCCTGCCAAAGGTCGCGGAAACGCCCACGGCCTTACCGCAAGAGACGCTGGACAAAGCCATAGCCGCCATTGGCGCGCACCAACCCCTAAATGCCCAAACACGCAGCGTTCACGCCGCCGCTTGGGTTAATATGGAAGGGGATATTATCTGCACGCGCGAAGATGTTGGGCGGCATAATGCGCTCGATAAATTGCTCGGCGCGCTCGCTATTCAAAATGCTAATATGTCCACAGGTTTTGTCCTAATGTCATCGCGTTGCTCCTATGAAATAGTTGAAAAGGCCGCCCGAAGAGGCGTAAAGGCCGTTCTCTCAATTTCGGGTCCGACAGCTTTGGCGTTGCGCAAAGCCGAGGAAGCGAATATGGCGATTTATGCTCGTAATGGGCAAGGTGCAGTGCGTCTGCTTTAAAGGTTACGGAAATGCGGGCTGTCCTTAGCTCAATCGGTGCTTTACTTATTTCGGCGGCTATTCTGCTGGCGGGCGGCGGATTATTGGGGACGCTCGTCGCCGTAAGCGCCGAGCTGCAAGGTTTCCCCATTGTCGCCATTGGCTTTCTCTCTTCCGCCTATTTTGCGGGGTTTATGGGCGGCTGTCTCGCGACGCCTTACCTTGTAAAACGCGTCGGCCATGTCAGAGTTTTCGCGGCGCTTTCATCGTTAGTCGCCGCCTGTGCCTTAACCCATAGTCTGTTGATTAATATCCCAAGCTGGCTTGTCCTGCGTGTCCTGACCGGATTTAGTTTCGCCGGACTTTATATGCTCATCGAGAGCTGGATTAACGAGCAATCGCCAAATGATAAGCGCGGACAAGTGCTCTCAATCTACCGTATGGTTGACCTTATGGCGGTAACAGTGGGGCAGTTCTTGCTCTCGCTGGGGGACCCCAAAGATTTCGTGCTGTTCTCAGTCGTGGCAATTCTTATTTCCTTGGCGATCTTTCCAATATCGGTTTCAACCTCCAAAACGCCCATATCGGTGACGCAAACTAAGTTGAACATCAAAAAGCTCGTGAAAATTTCGCCTTTGGCTGTGGTGGGGTGTTTTGCTGTGGGGCTGTCTAGCGGTGCCTTTTGGGGGCTTGCGCCAGTTTTTGTGCAGCAATTAGGCCATCCCATTTTAATCGTATCGGCATTTATGAGCGCCGTAGTTTTCGCGGGAGCGGTCATGCAATGGCCGGTGGGCTGGCTTTCAGATAAAATCGGCCGGCGTAAGGCTCTGATCTTTGCTGCCTTTGGCGGCGTCGGGAGCGGTATATTCCTCTGGCAGTTCGCGGGACAGTCTTTGTTTATGATGATGACGGGCGGTGTTCTTTACGGCATGTTTGCTATGCAAATTTTCGGCATGGCGGCGGCGCATGCCAATGATTACGCGCAGCCCGACGAATTTGTATCCATAAGCGGCGGACTTTTGCTGATTTATGCCGTTGGCTCTGTTTTAGGGCCAATGCTCGCGCCCATTGTGATGTCCATAGCGGGCCCTTCGTCCATGTTCGCCTATACGGCGGCTATTCATGCGCTTTTGGCCGTTTATGGATTATACCGCCTCTCGCAACGGGACGCACCGGAAAACAGTATTGATTACGTTGCGGTTCCAAGGCCAAGAGCGGCGCTGCTTATCCTTCGGACCGATCCCCGCAATCTGTTAAAACGCAAAAAGAAAACCCCGAAACCAAAGCGCTAAGCCGTTGGTTTTGACGTCTTAAGGGGATCAACATTCACAGCATGAGCAACTATTCCAAATTATAATTTTGCTCATAAGAGCAATCTGCGTAAAAGCGGATTAACAGTCAAAATAAGACGCGCACACATTTGAAACGGCGTGTAAATTTAAAAGGGGGCAGCGCGAGCTGCAACGGCATATGGAACAAAATTTACCAGCTCCAGGAGCGCCAGATATCGAAATCGCGCGCGCTGCAAAAATGAAAACACTATTGCCTTTGGCCGAAAAACGCCTTGGCATTCCGCCCGAAGCGCTCGTGCCTTATGGCCATTACAAAGCCAAACTCTCTTTGGATTATATCGATAGCCTAAAAGACAAACCCAACGGGAAATTGGTGCTTGTTACGGCCGTAACCCCAACGCCAGCCGGCGAGGGAAAGACAACGACATCTGTAGGGCTTAATGATGGCCTGAACCGTATCGGCGTTAATTCTATGGTATGTCTGCGCGAGCCTTCACTTGGACCGTGTTTTGGCATGAAGGGCGGAGCCGCCGGTGGTGGCCGCGCGCAAGTTCTTCCGATGGAAGACATTAACTTGCACTTTAATGGTGATTTCCACGCCATCACATCTGCGCACTCTTTGATCTCGGCGATGCTGGATAATCACATGCAGTGGGGCAATGAGCTTGATATCGATCCGCGCCGTATCACATGGCGCCGCGTTGTTGATATGAATGACCGCGCACTTCGTAATATTGTTATGGGCATGGGCGGGCCAACACAAGGTATCGTGCGCGAAGGCGGTTTTGATATTACAGTGGCCTCAGAAATCATGGCGATCTTCTGCCTCGCGACAGATATCAAAGATTTGCAAAAACGTATTGGCGATATCATCATCGCGAAAACGCATAAGAAAAAACCTGTAACGGTTCGCGACATTGGCGCGGATGGCGCGGTAACGGTTCTATTGAAAGACGCGTTCCAGCCAAACCTTGTGCAATCTATTGAACATAATATGGCGTTTATCCATGGCGGCCCATTCGCCAATATCGCTCATGGGTGTAACTCTGTGGTGGCTACGCAAACGGCGCTTAAAATGGCAGACGTTGTTGTGACCGAAGCGGGCTTTGGCGCGGATTTGGGCGCAGAAAAGTTCCTCGATATTAAATGCCGTCAATCGGGTCTTCGCCCTGACGCCGTTGTTTTGGTCTGCACTGTTCGCGCGATGAAAATGCAAGGCGGCGTAGCCAAAAGTGACCTTGTCGCGCCATCGACCGACGCTGTACGCGAAGGCTGCGTGAACCTTTCACGCCATATTCAAAACATGAAAAAGTTTGGCCTTATGCCTGTCGTGGCGCTGAACCATTTTGTCCATGACACAGACGCTGAAATCGAAGTTGTACGCTCAGCCTGTAAAGCCGAAGGCGTAGAGATGGTACTTGCGCGCCATTGGGCCGAAGGCGGCGCAGGCGCAGAAGACCTCGCCAAGGCCGTTAAAGCCAAATTGGACGGCGCAAAGCCAAATGTAACTTTGATGTATAAAGATGAAGACAAACTTGCCGATAAAATCCGTTCCGTCGCGAAAGAGATTTACCGCGCGGATGATATTTCCATCGAAGCGTCTGCCAAGACATCTATTCGCCAGATTGAAAAAATGGGTTTTGGTCATCTACCAATTTGTATCGCGAAAACACAATCAAGCTTTACGACAGATGCGAAACGTCTCGGGGCGCCCGTTGGGCACACAACCGAAATTCGCGAAGTGACCTTAAATGCAGGCGCGGGTTTTGTTGTCGCTATTTGCGGAACAATCATGCGTATGCCGGGATTGCCACGTCACCCAGCCGCGCTTGATATCGGGCTGGATGATGACGGCCAGATCGTTGGTCTCGCCTAGAGCGCTGTAAAGGGGGAGGCCTATGTACCGCGTACGTCTTTGGTCCGTAAAGCATTCCAGATTTATGGAAGGGCTTTATAATGGCGTAAATCCCGCGATCCTTTTTATGCTTAAGGGCATCACAAAGGTTTTTGGCA
>JBMYWT010000043.1:0-24642 GCA_049607665.1 Maricaulaceae bacterium | reverse complement strand
TCATCAATTTTTCCAATAATGGGTATGCCATGAATGTCTGCTGGCGCATTGGTAATGCGTTCATCAAATATTGCGATGATATTTAGCTCATGAGTTTTGGCATTTTCTTCTATGACGCGCCGAGCTGTTTCAGTTGCTCCTAGCATCACAATGGTTGGTGCAAGAGCTTTCTTTTCATGTAGTTTGCGGATGAAGTAAAAATAAACTGTGTGAAGTATGATTATACCTGCCGTCGTGATGATACCCGCGCGTGCAAGTATATATGGCGTAAAAGTGAAAGGTTTGGCAATCATTGCTGTCGATAACCACACGCCCAGTGCAGAGAAAGTCGCGAGAGTAACGGCGCGCATGTGTTCTATATAGCGTTCAGATGGAGAAAAACGGTACGCTTTTACAAGGAAAAGCAAACACGTATAAATTGTTGCACCGACGATCCCTGCTAAGAGTGGCGCGGTGAAGCCATGTCCATTCGTGCCTATATAGCCAGTCCATACACCAGCGATTAAGAACGTAAATGTCGCAAAAACATCAAATGAATGCAGAGCAAAACGTAATGCATTCCCATTTGTTTGCTTTACTGGAATTTCTATGTCTGCGAGCGATTTTCGTTCAATTTTTGGTAAGGAAGGGTAGGGCGCATGTGTCCGTTCAGCGAAACTATCTAAGCGTTCTACACGGCGCTTTTCAAGTGGTTTGATTGCAGCATCCTCTGCACGGTCCACATTTTTTTTCACTTTACTCATGCTGCGATTTCCTAAGGCATGGTTGTTTTTATTTTCATTATCTACAGGAATAGAACAAAGATCTCGTAAACGGATTTCAAGAGAATATGAGGCGAACAACAAGGTTTTGCCTTAAGGTGTTTCAATTTGAACCACATCTCTTAATGTTTATTAAGGTCTTTTTGATAAAGCGTTAATCTCTTCATGGTGATGGTTAAAGTGGATGATGTGACTGCGGGGATCTATTTGAGCGATGTTTGCAACAGATAGTATGTGCTTAAATTTTGATGTTTCCCAGTAAACCGATTTTTATTATGATTATTTTTTCTTGAGGTTTATAAAAAACTATATTTACAAGAGTTTACATGGCTATAGTTTTTATGAGTGTATTTGCGATTAGGTAAGAGTATAAAATATGAAATCACAAGCAGAATTAGACGCGCTCGGTAAAATGTGCACTCAAAGCATAGAGGGTATTAGGCGAACAGGTGTGGAGATTGTTTCAATTGGCCATGGCCGCGTAAAATTGCTTATGCCGCTTAAGGGGAATGAAAACCATGTGAACATGATGTATGCTGGTTCGCTTTTCTCTCTTGCCGAATTACCGGGCGGGGCAGTGTTTATATCGGCTCTGGATCCACAGAAATATTATCCTGTTGTTGGGGAAGTCACCATTCGCTATCTTAAACCTGCGCTTACCGATGTCACCGTCGAAGTGACTTGGCCACAAGAAGAAATTGACCGCCTCCAAAATGATTTGGAGACAACGGGTAAGTGCAAATATATACTCGAACAAGAATTGAAAGATGCCAAGGGTAATGTCGTTGCGGTTACCACGGCCACTTATATGGGGCTTGCTAACAAGGTTTAACGCACGGGTTTTCAGATAGTCTTTTAAACGGGCGTTAATAGCGCGCTCAAAGCACGCAGAAATGGATGTTTGCTGAGAGAACATAGTTGCGGATTATGATGCATGTATCTCTAACGTTTAAAACATAAGTGATTTGCGTTTTACGCGTTTGACAGCGTTTTAAAATCGTGGCCTAATCTCCTTGATATAAACGAGGATATAGTATGGCTGTAACGCTTGATAGAGATATAGATTTTCGCCGACCACATTTGGGTTTAATGCCTTTGGAAACCCCTCGCGCTCTATCAGAATTTACATGGCTTCTAACATCCGCACCCTTTCTTAAATTTACGCCTAAAGGTGATGGTCATCCAGTTGTTGTTTGTCCGGGTTTTATGGCGAGTGATAAGTCGACTAAATTTCTAAGAGCTTTTTTAAAATCGAGAAATTACCAAACATTTGGGTGGGAGCTTGGCCGAAATTTTGGCCCGAAAACTGTCGGTCACCAAGGTGAACTTTTAGTTGATCGTATTCGTTCTATTCATGAAGAAACAGGCCAAAAGGTGTCTCTTGTGGGGTGGAGCCTTGGCGGTGTTCTGGCGCGCGAGACGGCGAAGAAGATGCCGGATGAGGTCCGCCAAGTTATAACTTTGGGCAGTCCGTTCGGCGGTGCTCCAAAAACTTCAAATATTGCTGGTTTGTATAAGGCTTTGACGGGGCATGACTTTGGCGCGGATGAAGACTATAGAGAGCTTGAGGCGAACTTACACCGCGCACCAGAACATGTTCCGTCTACCTCCATCTTCTCTAAAACAGATGCAATTGTTTCGTGGAAGGCCTGCCTTGAACCAAAATCAGAGATCACACAAAACATAGAAGTCTACGCAAGCCATTGCGGCCTTGGTATGAATCCACTTGTCTTTTCATTGCTCGCTGATCGGCTTGTTTTGAATAAAGATAATTGGCAAAAATTTAACGTCTCAAAGAATTTTCTATTACGGTCGTTAATGCCACGGCAAAAGCATTAACAAAGGCTTTGATGAATGATGATAATTTTGATCATCAAGGGCTATATAACTAAAGAAAAACAGGGGACATAAAATGGTTAGAATAAATCCGAAAACGACATCTAAGAAAACCGATCATAGCGCGACTTTAAGCAGCATGCTGCAATCACAACAAGCAGCTTTTAATAAAGCGCCCAACATACCGTGGTCAGCACGTAAGGCTAATTTGCAAAAACTTGGTGATGTGATCAAATCGCATGAAGACGAATTCATCAAAGCGATCTCTGAGGATTTTGGCAACCGCGCCAAAGAGGAAACTATACTTGCCGAAACGATGTGTATTCAGGGTGCGATTAGCCATGCAATAAAGCATACGCCCAAATGGATGCGGGTTCGGAAAGCGCCGACAGCGTTGCAATTTAAACCCGCTAAAAACAGGATTGTCCCTCAACCGCTTGGCGTCATCGGCATCATCAGCCCGTGGAACTACCCGCTACAGCTTGCGATTATGCCGCTTATCGGCGCGCTTGGTGCGGGTAATCGCGCCATGATTAAACCGAGTGAATACACACCAAAATTTTCGAATCTTTTAAAAGAGGTTCTTGGAAAAGTATTTTCCGATGATGAAGTTCATGTCGCAACAGGCGGCGTGGATGTGGCAAGTGCATTTTCTGGTCTCCCTTTTGATCATTTGGTCTTTACGGGGTCTACAAATGTGGGCCGTATTGTAGCTCAAGCGGCGGCTAAAAACCTAACGCCCTGTACGTTGGAGCTTGGCGGGAAATCTCCGACGATTATCGATGATAGCGTCGATATGAAGATTGCTATCCCGCGCATTACGAATGCGAAATTGCTAAACTCTGGGCAAACCTGTGTTGCGCCGGATTATGTGCTTATGCCTCAAGATAAAATTAGTGCCTTTTCGGATGCGATGATTAAGCAGGCGGAAACATTTTACCCCGAAGTCGCGGGCAATGATGACTATACGTCTATTATCGCTGACTCGCATTACGCTCGCCTACAAACTTTGTTGGAAGACGCGGAAAATAAAGGCGCGAAAATCCGTGTCGCAGGCGATGATGACAAGCAGCAGCTGGCCAAAGAACGCCGCGTGCCGCTCACTGTTGTAACAGATACAACGCCTGATATGAAAATTATGCAGGAAGAAATTTTCGGACCGCTCTTGCCTATTGTTGCATCGGAAAGTCTCGATGATGCCCTTGACTATGTGCAGAAGCGGGAACGACCTTTAGCGCTTTATTGGTTTGGGCAAGATAATAAAAAACGTGACAAAGTCTTGCACCAGTCAATCTCTGGCGGCGTCACTGTTAACGATGCGGCGTGGCATGTCATCCAAGAGGATATCCCCTTTGGTGGGGTCGGTCCTTCTGGTATGGGAGCTTATCACGGTGAAGTGGGCTTTCAGAGCTTTTCTCACATGAAGGGCGTGTTCTACCAAAGTAAACTAAGCCAAGGTAAAAAACTCCATCCACCATACGGCCCCGCCACGCATAAAATGCTCAACTTTATGAAGAAGATTATGTAATTATGGCTGAAACAGAATTTGATTATGTCATCGTCGGCGCAGGCTCAGCGGGTTGCGCGCTTGCGGGCCGTCTCTCCGAAGACCCCGAAGTCTCTGTCTGCCTCTTAGAGGCCGGCGGTTCTCACAAACATTGGAGCGTCTTCACACCCGGCATTGCAATTTGGAACATGGTGTTGGGCAAACGTAATTGGCGCTTTGATACCGAACCGCAAAAGGGCCTAAACGGACGCCAAGGTTATCAACCGCGCGGCAAAGTTTTGGGCGGTTCCTCCAGCATTAACGCCATGATCTACATTCGTGGTCACAAAGCCGATTATGATGAATGGGCGCGGCTGGGAAATAGCGGCTGGTCTTACAAAGACGTGCTGCCTTATTTCAAAAAAAGTGAACACCGCGAAGCCGGCGCTGATGAATTTCACGGTCAGGGCGGCCCGCTCAATGTCGCGAAATTGCGCACGCCTGGCGCCGTAAATGAAGTCTTTTTTGAAGCGGGGCGCCAAACGCAAATGCCGTTCACAGATGACTTCAACGGCGCTCAACAAGAAGGCCTGGGCATGTATGAGGTCACGCACAAAAATGGCGAGAGATGGAATACGGCTCGGGCGTTTCTTGACGATCATATGGACCGCCCTAACCTAACGGTCATCACCCACGCTATGACCGAAAAGGTCAATGTCAAAGATGGCCGTGCGAGCGGTGTTGACGTCAAAGTCAAAGGCAAATTACGCACAATCAACGCAAGCCGCGAGGTCATCGTCTCAGGCGGCGCTTTCGGCTCCCCGCAACTTTTGCTCCTGTCAGGCATTGGTCCCAAAGATAAATTGGAACCACACGGCATCAATCAAGTTCACGACCTGCCGGGTGTTGGTGAAAACCTGCAAGATCACATTGACTATGTCATTTCCTATGATGCCAAGATGAAAGACAATCTTGGATTTTCAGTCATGGGGTCCTTTAGAACTTTGAAAGATATCTTCCGTTACCGAAAAGAACGCAAGGGCATGTTTTCGTCCAACCTCGCGGAGAGCGGCGGATTCCTCTATACGGATCGTTCTGAGCCATCCCCTGATGTCTCACTCGTTCTCGTTAGGGCCGTTGTCGATGACCACGGCCGTAAACTCCACCTCGGGCATGGCTATAGCTGTCACGTCTGCGTGCTGCGACCCAAAAGCCGTGGTGGTGTGTGGCTTAAATCGGCTGATCCATCCGCGCCGCCGGCCATTGACCCTGCCTTCCTTGAAGATGAACGCGATATGGATACGCTTGTACGCGGCGCTAAAATGATGACCCAAATCATGGAAGCCCCAGCTTTTGACAAGATCAAAGGCAAGCCGTTTTACAGCGCGGGGACAACAGACACGCAAGAGATCAAAGACGACATTCGCGCACGCGCTGATACGCAATATCACCCCGTAGGCACCTGTAAAATGGGCCATGATGATATGGCCGTTGTTGATGACCGCCTACGGGTTCACGGCCTGAAAGGCCTGCGCGTTGTCGATGCCTCAATCATGCCCAATCTTATCTCTGGCAACACCAACGCTCCGGCAATCATGATTGCAGAAAAAGCGGCGGATATGATCAAGGAAGATAGAAAGACGAGATAAAAATAATATTGGATTAAAAATTGATCGCGTTTTTAATGATTATATTGATTTTTGTGTACGGTGTTTGCCAAAACTTCGTGTGAGATTATTTCTAATTTCCCGTAACCAATTTTAATTAATTTTTTGTCTGAGAGTGTTTTTAAGGCTTTTCCGATCGAAACTCGTGAAACTCCTAGTGAATGTGCTAGGTCCACTTGTCTTAAATTTATAATTTTAGCATTTCCGACACTATGACTTATACTTAAGATCTGTTTGGCTGTGCGTGCATATAGAGGCATGCCAAGCGTGTCGCCAATGTGCGATAAGGTTGTTTGAACTCTCATGCATGCAACGGAAACAAGCGCTTTCGAAAAAATCAAAGAGCTTTGCATTAAGTCATCAATATTTTGTCTTGAGAGTTGTCGAAGAACTACATCACTTTCTGCGTAAGCGTCGTGAATAACTTTTTGATTTAAAAAAAAAGCAGTTTCTCCGAAAGTGTGTCCGGATCCGATTCGAGTTAAGTTAAATTGTGATCCATCAGCACCATTAATGCCAACTTGAACAAGCCCGTTCTCAATAAGGTATATATGACGGGCAATCTGGCCGCGGGTTTCAATCACTGTGCCTTTTTTGAAATGTTTTGTTGTTGAAACATTGCGAATGTATTGATGCGTCTCATCATCGATAAAGGTTATGAATTTTGAGATTGAATAGTCTATTGGGTTCAACATGATTATAGAAAAGTAAACTTCTTAGCTTTTAAAGGCAAGGTGTTTTAGATAGATGTATTACGCAGACGTGATACCCATGCAGAGTTAAACTTTAATTTGGATAACTATTGAGTAAATGATGGATATAGAGAATTTTCCCATTATCATTGGCGTTGGTCAAATCGTTGACCATTGGGATGGTGGTGATCCAAGCGCTGCCCCGCATCCTGTCGGGATCGTTAAGCACGCAATAGACCGCGCGCTCGCCGACACGGGATCTGAGAAAATCACGCAAGCCATTGATTGCGCCACTTTTATCCGCACGTTCCCAGACTCGCTGCCCGTTCCGTTTAATCCGCATGGGCGCGTTGAAAATTTCCCGCTCGCTGTGATTGAGCAATCAGACATCGCCCCCAAATCCGTCCTTTATTCAAGCGCAGGCGGAGAGCAGCCCCAAGCCTTAGTCGCAGAACTGTCTAAAAAACTTCATGCAGGCGAGATAAATGCCGCCCTCATCGCAGGCGGCGAAGTTATAGGCGCAATGAAAATGGCGCTGAAGAAAGGCCATAAGCTCGATTGGGCCGTTAAGGCCGAAGGCGACATGGAAGACGCTGGCGCAAATACAGGTTTTATTTCGGGCTATGAAGTCCGCAATGGCCTCGGTATGCCGCCGCAAACCTACGCTGCAATGGAGCAAGCGCTGCGCGGACGATTAGGCTACACTAAGGCTGAATATGCCGCTCACGTCGGGCAGATATTTTCGAACATGTCCAAAGTAGCCGAAGGCAACCCCTACGCCCAGTTCCCGAAATTCCAAACGGCCAAGTTCTTAGCCGCACCGTCTAAGCAAAACTACCCTGCTTTTGAACCCTATCTGAAATGGCACATGGCCCAAGATGCGGTGAACCAAGCATCCGCGCTTGTCCTAACAACTGTGGGCAAAGCCCGTGAATTAGGGGTGCCCGAAGACAAGTGGGTCTATCTGCATGGACATTCCGCCGTGAAAGAATCGTTGGTCTCACAACGCCCTGATCTTTCGCGCTCAGAACCGATTGAACTAGTAATCTCTCAAGCTTTGGAAACATCTGGTCTGACGGGCGCAGACATCACGCACCGCGATATCTATAGCTGTTTCCCTATCGTCGTGCAGCTCGCGGCGGAACATTTGGGGCTAGATGTTCTAGGTGATCAACTGACTGTCACAGGCGGCTTGCCCTTCTTTGGCGGAGCAGGAAATAACTATTCGACCCATGCGATTGCCAGCTTGATTGAAACACTGCGCGCCGATCAAAGCGCTTACGGCATGATCCTCGCCAATGGCGGCTTTATGAGCAAAGAAGCGGCAGGGATCTACTCCGCGAAAGCTCCAAAAACATGGGCGCCCGTTTCTAGCGAGACGCAGCAAGCCATTATCAATAACCGCCCCGAGATCAAAATGATCGAAGAGGCCACGAGCGCCACCCTCGAAGGTTATTGCGTCAAACACGGACGCCACGGCCCCGAAAGCGGCTACGTCATCGCCCGTAATGAAGATGGGCGTGTTATCGCCAAAATCAAAGACGGTCACAGGGCGACGCTCAAAGCGCTCGTCGCCGCCGATCACGCCACCGGAAAAACCGTTAATATCATTCACGAAAACGGGCATAATTTTGTCCAAAACACCCATAAGTTAGGAGCTGACATGTCAGACGATCTCTTTGCCCGCGAATTCGAATTTGTTACCGTTAAAAAAGACGGCAATGTTTTAGAAGTGACGCTAAATCGCCCAGAAGCTTACAATGCTCTCCACAGTGCGGCGCATTTTGAACTGGCTGAAATTTTCGACGAATATGAAGCCGATAAAGACCTCTGGGTCGCTATCGTCACGGGCGCAGGCGAGAAAGCGTTTTGCAGCGGCAATGATTTGAAAGTCACTGCTAGCGGCGGCGACATGACGACGCCTCCTTCTGGTTTTGCAGGTCTATGCTCGCGCAAAGGCCGCGAGAAACCCGTCATCGCGGCTGTGAACGGCGTAGCGATGGGCGGCGGTTTGGAAATCGTTTTGGCCTGTGATGTGGCCTTGGCCTCAAGCAATGCAAGCTTCGCCTTACCCGAAGTCAAAGTCGGCCTCTTCGCAGCGGCGGGCGGCGTACAGCGCCTCACGCGCCAAATCGGCGAAAAGGCGGCGATGGAACTTATTCTGACGGGCCGTAAAATCGGCGCAGAAGAAGCGGCGAGCCTTGGGATTGTAAACTCCGTTAGCGATGGCGACGTGCTAACAGCAGCACGTGAATTAGCGCAAACAATCGCAGGCAATTCCCCGACGTCTATCCGCGCTTCGAAACGCGTACTGAACGCGGTTGATGATCTTGGTAACTGGGACAAAGCCTTGGAGCTTAGCACGGCTGAAATCGTTAAATTGATGCAAACAAAAGATTGCCGCGAAGGCGTCACGGCTTTTGCGCAAAAACGTAAACCGAAATGGGTCAACGGCTAGAGGTGCTCTGAATGTCAGACTTTTCAGCGCAAGATCGCGAAGCCATTTGCGAAACCTTTGACCGCCTACTCGGTGACCACGCCAGCGAAGAAACGCTGCGTGAGGTCATCAAAACAGAGTCGGGTTTCGACGCGGGTTTGTGGCAAAAAATGGCAGAACTTGGCCTTACGGGCCTGATGATCTCGCCTGAAAATGACGGCATTGGCGGCTCTATAGAAGAAGCCGAAGCGGTGATGGAAGTGGCGGGTGCCTATCTTTATAACGGCCCCTATATTTCCACCTGCGTCGTCGCGCCGTCTTTATTGGCGGTAGCTGAGAACACAGATATCACTGGGCCGCATTTAAAAAATATCGCGGCGGGTAGCTCTATTTTTGCGGTCGCAGGCTGCGGCAGTTCTGGCGACTGGACGAAAGCGCCAGAGGTGACGGCCACGCAAACAGGCGGCACATGGGCCTTAACAGGCCATGCGCATTTCGTACGTCACGCCCGTAATGCCGATCAGTTTTTGGTCATGGCAAATATCGGCGATGAACGGGCAGCTTTCCTATTGTCTGCAAATGCGGCGGGTTTGAACCAACAGCCCCATAGCACAGATGATAAAACACTCCGCTTGTCGTCGCTGACCTTTGACGGCGCGGAAGCGGTTCGTCTTGAAGGCGTTGGCAAGAAACAAATAGGCAAAGCTCTAAAGCTCGGATTGGCTGCATTGGCCGGAGAGCAAGCAGGCGCCACACGTAAAATTTTCGACATCACGATTGAATATCTCAACACGCGCTTTCAATTCGGACAGCCTATCGGGCGCTTCCAAGCCCTCAAACATATGGCGGCGGATTTATTGATCGAAGTCGAGTCGGCCTCTAGCGCAGCACAACATGCCAGCCGCGCGCTTGCAGCCAATGCCCCAAGCGCCACAGTGCTAACTTATCTCGCAGCTTTCACTTGCGCCGATAATTTCCGCACGGTTGCCGCCGAAGCGATACAGCTCCACGGCGGGATTGCTTATACAATGGAACATCCCGCGCATCTATATTGGCGGCGCGCGCAAACGGGGCAATGGCTCTTTGGGTCTTCGAATCGGTTCCGAGAACTATACCTCTCAGCGATGGAGTTCACGCTATGAGCGACTTAAAACAAGAGGTCGAAAGCTGGCTCGACGCGAATTGGGATAGTGAAAATCGCTGCGAGCGCGGCACGGAAGCATACGATCAAAAAAGCTGGCTGACCAAGGTTGTCGATGCTGGCTACGCCGTGCCGACATGGCCAGAGAAATGGTATGGCCGTGGCCTCTCGCCCAAAGAAGGCCGCATTATTGAAACGGCGTTTCAATCCCGCAAAGCGGAAGGGTGGGGGCGTGACCGTTTTCATCTGGGCGCGATCACCATATTCAAACTCGGTAATGAAGCGCTAAAAACGGAGCTTCTCCATAAGCTCCTGTCAGGGCCGTTTTGCTGCCTGCTTTATTCTGAACCCAATGCGGGGTCAGACTTGGCCGGCATTCGCACACGCGCTGTGAAAGACGGCGATGAATTTATCGTCAATGGCCAAAAAGTGTGGACGTCAAATGCCGTCGAGTCGGAATATGGTATGCTCCTCGCTCGTACGGATATTGATGTGCCTAAGCACCAAGGCATCACGTTTTTTATCTTCCCAATGAAACAAGATGGCGTTGATGTTCGCCCGATTAATCAGATCACGGGCGAATCGGAATTTAATGAGGTCTTTATTGAAGACGCCCGCGTGCCAGAGTGCTTTATTATTGGCGAGCTGAACCAAGGTTGGAAATCGTTCCAAACGGCTATCGCCTCTGAACGCTTGATTATGGGCCAAGGCATTACAGCGCGCCTTCGCGGCGCGGCGGGTAAAGTGCCGACGTTGCTAGCGCTTGCACACAAACATGATAAATTAAAAGATCCCGTATTGCGCCAAGAGATCGCGCAAGCGCTCGCCTATCGGCAACTTAATACGCTCAATATGATGCGCGCCAAAGAAGAAGTTATGCGTAATGGGACGTCGTCTCTCGCCTCGCTCGGTAAGCTCGCTATGTCGCGCATACAGCACGGCGAAGCGCGTCTCTCTGCGAAAATCGTTGGACCAAATGTGTTGCTGGACGATACCGAAGATGCCCGTAACGCGAACTTTGATGCGGCCAAAGCTTATATGAATTCCATTGGCGGCGGCACGGATCAAATTCAAAAGAACATCATCGCCGAGCGCGTATTGGGACTTCCGAAGTCCACAGATGTCAGCCGAAGCATTCCATTTAAAGATATGAAGTCAGGATAGTTTTATGAAGTTTTTGCCCTCACTCCTCGCGCTTACATTCGCACTAACGGCAGCTTCATGTGGTTCTGAAAATGAAACTGCAACTGACGTGCCCAAAGTGGAAATTCCGCAAGTTGCGCAGGCGGCCACAGGGCCGCTCTCGCGTATTGTTCGCGGCGATGGCGGCGTATCTGACTTTTATAAGTATAAGGAAACATTGCCTGCCAAGACTGGTGTATTGCTACGCCAAGAACCGCTCACGGCAAAACAATCCGTCCCAGGCGCAGCGCAAAATATCCGTCTGCTTTATAGTTCCATTGACGGCATTGACGGATCAACACCTATCCCTGTTTCAGGGAGCCTGTTTCTGCCCGAAGGCACAGCCCCTGAAGGTGGCTGGCCGCTTATCGCTTGGACACACGGCACGGTCGGCATCGCCGACATCTGCGCGCCAAGCTGGACGGGTTATGTACCGTTCCATCAAGAATATTTAAAACAATGGCTTGACCAAGGTTACGCAATCGTTGCTTCTGATTATCAAGGACTTGGCACGGCGGGAACGCATCCGTATCTCGCGACGCAACCAGCCTCTTACAATAATTTGGATATCATTCGCGCTGTGCAAAGTGCAGATTTCCCTGTGTCAGATGAGGTCGTATTGATCGGGCAATCCCAAGGGGCAGCGGCAGCTTTTGCTACAGCTGGACATGCAGGGAATTACGCGCCCGAGCTTGATATCAAAGGCGTCGCCGTGACGGGCATTCCCTATTTCACGCCGCGCACGATAGAGATCATTCAAGAAACACGTCCTAATGATGTTGTTGATCCGATGCTCGGGTATAACTTTCTGGCCTTGACGTTGATCGAGCAAATGGAGGCTGAGTTTAAAGTTTCCGATTATGTATCGGACGAAGCCCTTTCAACTGCGAATGCCGTTGACACGACATGCCACCGAGACGTGAAGACTTTGGTGACAGAAGGGGAACTCACTTATAATAAATCCTTCAAGCAAGACCCGAGCGAGCCTTTGAAAACAGCCTTTGCGCAAATGGGTTATCCACGTTTGGATATATCTGTTCCCGCCTATATCGGAACGGGCGTGATTGATCGCGATACGCCGCTGCGGATGCAGGCGAACCTTGTTAAACAATCCTGCGCGGCAGGGGCGGTTATTCAATCTAATATTTATTCAGGGAAAGACCACCTGACAGTGCTTAATCACTCGACGGTCGATTCTATTCCCTTTGTCAAAGCCGCCTTTGCGGGTGAGGCGATCACAGGTAATTGCGGCGATTTGCCGTTTTAAAAATACTCTACTTAATTCAACGAAAAGGATTTCATCATGGAACTTAATTCAAACATCACCGCCGTTATCACGGGCGGCGCTTCAGGTCTTGGCGAAGCAACAGCGCGTAAACTCGCGGGCATGGGCGTCAAAGTCGGCATCATGGATTTGAACGAGGAAAGAGGCACAGCCCTCGCCAAGGAACTCGGCGGCGCTTTCGCCAAAGTTGACGTAACATCAGATGAAGACGTCACAAATGGTTTTGCCACTTTGCGCGCGGCCAACGGCCAAGAGCGTCTTTTGATTAATTGCGCAGGCACAGGCGACGCTGTTAAGACGGCGTCTCGTAGCAAAAAAGATGGCTCGATCAAAGCGCATCCGATGAACCGTTTTCAACGCATTTTGGATATCAACCTATCAGGCACATTCCGCTGCATCGCGCAATCTGCTGCGGGCATGATGGAACTTGAGCCGATTGACGGCGAGCGCGGCGCGATTGTTAACACAGCCTCTGCGGCGGCGGAAGACGGCCAAGTCGGCCAAGCGGCTTACGCGGCTTCTAAGGCAGGTATTGTTGGCATGACGCTTCCGATTGCCCGTGATTTATCGCGCGAAATGATCCGCATTAACACGATCTTACCAGGCATTTTCAACACGCCGCTTTTGGCTGCTGCGCCTGAGCCTGTGAAAGCCGCGCTCGGCGCTATGGTGCCGCACCCCGCGCGTTTAGGCGTCCCTGAAGAGTTCGCCTCGCTCGCAGTTGAGATGTGCCGCAATGGCTATTTCAACGGCGAAGATGTGCGTCTTGACGGCGCTATCCGCATGGCGCCGAAATAGAAACAGGCACTAATTAACGACACAGTTTTCGCGGGCGATCATCGCCCGCATATTTAGTAAGTCAAGCCGCTTGGCGAAAAATGAGGTGAGTTATGAGTATTCTAGGTGTCGAAGATCCAGCCTTCATGCAGGACGAAGAAATTTCGCTTTTCCGCGATGCGGTTGGCAAATTTTATCAAGACAAAGCGACACCTGAACGTATCGCCAAATGGCGCGCTGATGGCCAAGTAGAGCCTGAGTTCTGGCGCGAAGCGGGAGAGATGGGCCTCTTGGGCGTCAGCGTCCCCGAAGAATATGGCGGACACGGCGGCGACCTTCGGCACGATCTTGTCGTGTTCGAACAAACACAAAGACACCGCGTAGAAGGCTTCGCTTCTAGCCTGCATAATGGCATTGTTGTCCCTTACGTCCAAGCGCACGGCACGGAAGAGCAAAAGAAAAAATGGCTCCCCGCCCTTGTCACGGGCGAGCGTATCAGCGCCATCGCCATGAGCGAACCGGGCGCAGGCTCAGACCTACAGGCGATCCGTACGACCGCGATTAAAGACGGAAACGGCTACCGTATTAACGGCTCCAAAGTTTGGATTTCTAACGGACAAATTTCGAATTTCATCATTGTTGTCGCGAAAACTGATCCGACAAAAGGCGCAAAAGGTACGTCTCTTTTGATCGTTGAAACAGACAAGGTCGAAGGCTTTAGACGCGGTAAAAATCTCGATAAAATCGGACTGACCGCGCAAGATACATCAGAGCTTTTCTT
This sequence comes from Maricaulaceae bacterium, assembly GCA_049607665.1. Lineage (GTDB taxonomy): Bacteria > Pseudomonadota > Alphaproteobacteria > Caulobacterales > Maricaulaceae > Fretibacter. Next base: position 10,597 of record JBMYWT010000043.1, on the reverse strand, counting down.
TGACGATGTTTGGGTGCCCGAAGAAAACCTGCTCGGCGGCGTCGAAGGACGGGGCTTCCTACAGCTTATGGCGGAACTCCCAAAAGAGCGCCTCATCATCGCCTTTAGCGGCGTCATCACAATGGAAGCGGCGCTTAAAACCACGATTGAATATACCAAAGACCGCAAAGCGTTCGGACAATCGCTCATCGAGTTTCAAAACACGCAGTTCAAACTCGCAGAAGTCAAAGCCCGCGCGACGATTGCCAAAGTGTTTATGAACCACTGCATCGCGCAACTACTTGAGGGCAAACTTGACTTAACGACGGCAGCGATTGCGAAATTATGGATCACTGAAAATGAGTTTGATATCGTCAATGAATGCCTGCAACTACACGGCGGTTATGGCTATGTGAACGATTATCCGATTGCGCAAATGTTCAAAAACTCTCGCGTGCAAACCATCTATGGCGGTTCTAGCGAGATCATGAAATTGCTGATCGCGCGTAGTCTCTAAGCGAAAGAGGTAGCCGCTATGTCAGACGGATTTGATTTAAAGGGACAAGTCGCCCTCATTACAGGTGCCTCCTCCGGGATCGGCGCGCGTTTCGCTACGAGCCTTGCGGCGAATGGAGCCAAAGTCGTTTTGACGGCACGCCGCCTCGATAAACTTAATGCATTAGCGGATGAAATCAATGAAAGCGGCGGAGAGGCTTTTGCCGTTGTAATGGACGTGACCGACGAGCGCTCTGTGATCGCAGCCTTTGACGCGGCAGAAAATCACTTTGGCCGTGTTGATACGGTCATTGCCAATGCGGGCCGCGAAGCTGACAGACTCGCGATTGATCTACCGATTGAAGATTTTGACGGCACAATGATGGTCAATCTGCGCGGCGTGTTTTTAACTGCCAGAGAAGGCGCGCGCCGCATTTCAAAAATTGACCGCAGCGCAGCGCAAGATGGACGCATTATTATTGTGTCCTCTGTGACGGCCAAAAAAGTGAGCAAAGGGCTCGCGGCTTATTCAGCTAGCAAAGCGGCTGTTTCGCAAATGGGCAAAGTCATGGCGCTGGAATGGGCGCGCCTTGGCATAAATGTGAACATGGTTCTGCCCGGTTATATTTTGACCGCGATTAACGAGGATTCGTTTGAAACGGACAGAGGCAAAATGTTTATAAAATCTTTTCCACGCAGAAGATTGGTTGACCAAACGGATTTGGACGGCGTCATCAACTTTCTATGCTCCTCAGCTTCAAAAAGCGTCACAGGAGCAGAAATCGTCGTTGATGACGCGCAGGTTTTATAAGGTAAAAAACCTAGTAAAACTCTGCTAGCGGGCGATTAAATACGCCGGGTTTGCGGTAGGCTAATTTACGCAAGCCATCCGTGCTAAACGGTTCCCACGCGCCCTCTGCCTGCGATAGGCGGTCCGCAAGGATATGCATGACAAGTGGGTTTGTGCCCATGCCCATATGGCTGGCAGGGACGCGGATATTTTCTGCCTGCTCGCCTTCTTCTTGGATCGCGCCGTGCCAATGCACAATGCCGTCTGTCTTTGAATAAACAGCCGTTGTCGGCACAGGCGGCGCGAGATACATTTTATCGATACGCTTTGTTGTTTCTGGTTCTGGCTTGCCGTTCATAAATTCAAAGATTGGACGAGCAAGCGCGGCGTGGCGGGCGCCCGTGATCGGGCTGCCGAGAGAGATTACGCAGCGCACTTTTTCAGGCATAACGCGCGCAATTTCGCGGGCGAAAACACCGCCAAGGCTCCAGCCTACGAGAGAGACTCTCTCTCCCGTTTCTTCGGCGGCTGCGGCGACCATAGCCCCCATGCGTTGCTCAACAGATTCGTTAAATTGTAGATTTCGGCCAAGCCCCCAATCCCGCGCGTCATAGCCAAGCTCGTTCAAAAGGCGCCGCATGGGAATGGTGGAAGTTTCACTCGTGAGAAAACCTGGAAACACAATAACCGTGTGTCCATCACCTTTTGGAAGCCGCCGTAGAAGCGGTTTTAAAAGATAGTGCGCAGCAAACTCCATGACCCAACGACCTTCAAGGCTGGTACTGATTAAACTTGGGGCACGGTGTTTGTATTTATGCGTCATGCGTTGAAGTCCTTTGAGATGATGGTTTCTTAGCCTTGGTGAGCTTATCTTGCGGTAAAACTTTGACGGTTTTAGACGCAGGCTTAGAGCTGTTCTTGGGTTTGGATGCCTTAAGATGCGCTTTGAGGGCCGCTTCGTGGTCATCATAACTTTTCTGGATACATTTATCGTAAAATCCAGGATCAGGCATAGCTTGGCGGCACGCCGTGAAGGATAATGAGACACCTTTTTGATAGGTTTGCACAACATGACCGAGGCGAATGCCGTCCATGAGGCAGAACATTCCGTAAATGCCGACGGCTTGTGCGCCTGCAGAATATAGTGGAATGGGTGGTCCAGGTACATTCGTTACAACTGTGTTGACGAAGGCTTTGGTTTTATCCGCGAGCTTGAAACGCTGCATCAAAGAGGTGCCAATATTCATCATAAAATTAGGCGAGAGTTTGGCCATTTCGGCCATTTGCCGCGCGCCCATAGCATGCGTTAGGCTTTTTGCTTTTTTGGTTTCATCAACGACATATGCCATGCGATCTTCAATGGATTTAATGTGCGAGCCTAGGGGAACAAACATTGCCGCCACTTGGTTGCCCATTGTATCTTTTTCTTGTTCCTGGCGTACAGAGATAGGAGCCATTGCCGTCACAGATGTATCAGGTAATTCGCCTTTGGCTTCGAGGTAATGACGCATCGCTCCGCCTGTGATGGAGAGCATGACGTCATTCATTTTTGCGCCTTCGGCCATGCCGCGCATTTTTTGAATATCATCTAAGTTAAAAGCTTTTGAGCCAAAGACGCGGTGCGGCGACACGCAGCCACCAAACCGTGTTTTGGGGGTTTCCATAACGGCCTTAAAATCAAAGTCTTTTTGTATAAACCCTTTTACGGCGCGGTAGAAACCCGGGGCTGATTGCGCCAAAGCTTTGCCCTGTCTTATGGGGAGGGCAGATGCGCGGAGGCACCCTCGGGCGAAGAGCTCTATTTGGCTAGGATTGGATTCGGCCTGCCATGGATCAAGCGTATCCAAAGGTTCACGCGTGGGGTGAAGCGTATGTGTCGCACGCATGAGATCTATGCCTGACATGCCGTCAATCGCCGCATGGTGAACTTTGGATATAACGGCGTATGACCCTTTGGGAACGCCTTCAATGTTATCAAGTCCGCCAATAACTGTCATTTCCCACGGGGGACGTGATAAGTCCAAAGGGCGCGCGAAAATACGCGCCGCTAAAATGCAGAGCTGCCGCCAATCACCAGGTTTTGGCAAAGCCAAATGTCGAATATGATATTCGAGATCGAAATTCGAATCTTGCACCCAATAAGGGTAATCAACGCCAAAGGGGACTTTCACTAATTTTTGACGGAGCGTTTTTGAAAGTTGTAAGCGATTGTCTACAAACTCAATAATATCTTTAAACCGAACAAAGCCGTCAGGAGCTGTGCTGGGGTCATAGATCATAATCGACCCGATATGAACGGGCGCAGCAGAAGATTCTAGGGCGACAAAAGTGGCGTCGAGGCCTTGGACTTGTTCCATAGTTTTGACTTTCTAAGAAATAATAACTTAGCTTTTAACTTAAAGGTCACGCGCGAAAAAGCAAACAGCCTTGCGTTGTTTTGAGGCGCAAGCCTGTTTTATAAATTGCTATCGCCTGAGTTTAAACGTCGGTTACCCCATACCTAAATCAGTCAAGGCAATCTCTTTCGCTAGCTTATAATTGGCTTTGCCATTATCGGCACGCGGAACGGTTGCCGTGATGACATAATGACGAGGCGCTTTGTAATCGGCCAGTAAACCTCTGACATGTTCTTTCAAGGTCGACGGCTCTATCGCCTTGCCGCCCGATATTGAAAGAACAGCTGTCACCGCCTGCCCGAATTTATCATCAGGCACACCAACAACAAGACAGTCATAAACATCTGCATGGGTTTTCAGCGCTTCTTCGACTTCTTCGGGGAAGATTTTTTCGCCGCCACTATTCACGCAGGTTGACCCGCGCCCGAGTAGTGTGATCGTGCCGTCCGTTTCAAGGATGGCGTAATCGCCTGGCACAGAATAGCGCACGCCATTAAAGGTGCGGAAAGTTTCCGCCGTTTTAGCTTCGTCTTTGTAATATCCAATCGGCACCATGCCGCCATTACATAGCAGACCGGCTTCGCCGGAACCCGCTTTGATCTCGCGGCCATCTTCGGTCATGACGCGGGATGTTGGCGCGAGACGGAAGCGCGCGGTTTGATCTGTTTTCATCGTCTCGCGCGACCCAACAGAGACGCCAATACTGCCTTCTGTTGACCCCATGGAATCAAAGATGGTCACGTCCATATGTTTTAAAATATGCTGCTTGGCTTCGCTGGAGAACATCACACCTGACGAGTTCACCATTTTCATAGAAGACATATCATAGGGGTGTCCCGTATCGGCGGCTTTGTCCAAAGCGGCAGCCAAGGGTTTGGCGAAGACATCGCCGACGATTACAATTTCTTGAACTTTTTCAGTCTCAATTAAGCGCAGTAAATTATCGGCATCAAAGCTCTGATTATCAAACAGGATCGCCGCGCCGCCAAGACCCTGCGGGATCACCACGCCAACCCACATCCCCGTGCCGTGCATAAGCGGACAAGCGGGCATACAGCGCGGGGCGGCGCCTTTTTCGGCCAGCGCTTTTACCACGGGCAATAAGTCTGATGGTGTTTCAGGCAGTGGTAATCCGCGCAAACGCATGGCTTTGGTCATAAGCGTTTTTGAAAACGTTTTATGGTCATACATGACGCCTTTAGGCAGGCCCGTCGTCCCGCCCGTATAGAGCATGTATAAATCATCGCCCGAGCGCTCTATGATCGGCATAGGCGCGGTATTTTTCAGCGCCTCTTCATAACGCACAGCGCCGTCCAAATGATGGCCGCTGCCGTCGTCAATTTCCAGGAACAGCTTAATGCCGCCGAGTTGATCGCGAATTGAGGCAAGGCGCGGCGCGAAGCTAGCTTGGTACACAATGGCTTCGCTGTCGCTATTATTGATGACATGGGCGAGCTCTGTTTCGAGATAGCGGTAGTTGACATTAACGGGGCCAAGGCGCGCTTTGAACGCGCCAAATTGCGCGACAAGATATTCTGCGCAATTATAAGCGTAGATCGAAACTTTCGCGTCAGGCCTTAGGCCGTGATCGACATAAACTTGGGCGATGCGCGCCGCTTGCGCCTCATATTCTTTCCATGACAGACGCGTGTCTTCGTGGATAACCGCCTCGGCTTCAGGCACAGCCTTAGCAACAGTTTCCCAAATATTTGCCAAATGCCAAACTATATTTTCAGACATGTAGGAACTTTCAGCAGAGTTTATATTAAAGTACTGTTGTTATGTATAAGGGGCTTTTAAATCTAACAAAGTAAAAGAGTTTGCAATTGAGTATTCAATCATACTGGTAAATGTTCTTTCTTATGTTGTGGTGGTAAGTTTTTTCATCCGGTCATGAACATCACTGGTTAACTCAACAGAACGCAGGCGTGCATTTTGATCGTAAAAATTTTTTGCAATAATAATTTCATCAGGCTGTAAGTGTTCATAGAAAAAAGAAAGACGTTCTGCAATTTTGTCCACGGTTCCTACCGCACTAACTTGCAGCATCATTTCAACTTGAGCGGCAACATGTTCAGGAACTTTAAAGTTTTCAATGGGTCGGCGCGTGAGACCGCGTTGATTTGTTACAATCCCGACAAAAGCCTGCACTAGGCTTGAAAAGTGGAAATGAGCTTCGTCATCCGTATCTGCTGCGAATACATTACATGCCAACATAAAATATGGGGCTTTTAAATGTTTGGATGACCTAAAGTTTTGGCGATAAATTTGAGCCGCTTGAATTAAATGAGTTGGAGCAAAATGAGAGGCAAAAGCATAAGGTAAGCCAAGACGTGCAGCAAGTTGTGCACCAAACAGACTTGAACCCAATATCCAAACCGGGACCTCTGTACCTTCACCAGGTATGGCACGCACCTTAGGGGGTGGTGTGTTTTCATCGGGTTTTGCAAGAAAGCCGATAAGCTCTTCGACATCCGTAGGAAAGCGATTGCCGGCTTGTTCATAATCTTTACGTAAAGCACGGATAACGCCCATATCTCCACCTGGCGCACGACCTAAGCCAAGGTCAATACGGCCCGGATGAAGTGTGGCCAACGTACCAAATTGTTCTGCGATTAATAATGGCGCGTGATTGGGTAGCATAATGCCACCTGCGCCAATACGTATGGACTTTGTATGCGTAGCAATATGGGCCATTAAGATAGAGGTGGCTGAACTTGCGACGCTTTGAATGTTGTGATGCTCTGCATACCATATGCGATTATAACCTAAACATTCGGCCTTTTGTGCAAGTTTAACACTGTTTGAAAAACTGTCAGCAATATCACCGCCTTCAACAACTTGTGCGAGATCAAGAATAGAAAAGGGAATTATCATTGGGCGTCTCAATATTAAATTCAGACATTATCACAAAATCAATCTGAAAGCCTAATTTTGATATAAGATGTATACCCATGTTAGCGCCAGAAGGTGGTGGCGGAGACGAAGGGATTCGAACCCTCGATGAGCTTTTGGCCCATACTCCCTTAGCAGGGGAGCGCCTTCGACCACTCGGCCACGTCTCCGAGCGGGGAAATGCACGGTTTCACTAAGGTTTTCAAGCCTTCTTTTTATTTTTTTTAAAGCATTTTTCGAACCGTGCTTTTGCGCGAAAATATTGGGGCTTTGAGATCAATTCATTCGTGGATTTATCAGGCTTGCTCGCCGCGCGTTTCAATATAACTTAGGCGATATAACATCCGATTCCTTGAGAGACGACGTCTTTATGGCCAAATTATATTTTAGTTATTCCGCCATGAATGCGGGGAAATCCGCCATCCTCTTGCAATCCTCTTATAACTATAAAGAGCGCGGAATGACGACGTTGCTTTTAAAGCCCGCTATCGATAATCGCGAAAATAAAGTCGACCAAATTGCGTCGCGTATTGGCATTAACGCCGAAGCGGATGTGTTCCACGCAGACAGCAATCTCGAAACCCATATCCTAAGCGTGCATGAAAAGACGCCGCTGGATTGCGTGTTGTTAGATGAAGCACAGTTTTTAATGCCCGATCAGGTTTGGCAATTGGCACATGTCTCAGATTATCACCGTATACCTATTATGTGCTATGGTCTGCGGACGGATTTCAAGGGCGAGCTTTTCCCCGGGAGTGCAACATTGCTTGCGATCGCAGATAGCGTACGCGAAATTCGGACTTTATGTTGGTGTGGCCGTAAGGCGACGATGACACTACGGATTGATGCGGCGGGCGGAGCCATTACGCAGGGCGCACAGGTCGAAGTGGGCGGTAATGATAAATATGTCAGCCTATGCCGTCGTCATTGGCAGGAAAAGAAAACCCGCAAGCTCGAGCCAAAGACGTAAGTTAGCTATATTCGCTAAGCTGCGCGATTAGTAAATCAAAGAAGCCATCTGAGTCCACCTCATAGGCCCAAAGGCTGTTCCGGGGTAAATCTGTGGAATACCAAAAATCTACGGCCGTATGACCTCGGCATAATTCAGACTCGGCTTCTACGCGGATATTGCAGGGCTTTAACGTGAAGAGGTCTGGTTTTAAAATATAGGCCATGGTGCATGGATCGTGAAGTGGCGCGCCATTGCTGCCATATTTTTCGGCGTCAAAACGGCCATAATGCGTTAGCAAATTATAGGCGGCGAGGGCGACGGGATTTCCGACGGCCTTAATACGCTTTAGCACCGCATCCGATGAAAGCACTTGGTGCGTAACATCCAATCCGAAGACAACTGTTTTACATCCGCTATCGAATACGATGTGCGCGGCATGGGGGTCGACATAAATGTTAAACTCGGCGGATGGCGTGATGTTCCCGCCCTCGCGCATGGCGCCGCCCATAAGGACGATCTCGTCAATCTTAGCGCATATATCCGGCGCGCGCTGCATGGCCATGGCGATATTGGTAAGGGGGCCTGTGGGCACGATAGTGATGCTCTTATCGTTTGCTGCGCGTAATGTGCGGATGATGAAATCGACAGCATGCTCACTTTGTAGGGCCATAGCGGGCGCGTAAATATCAACGCCTTCCAGACCTTCGCGGCCATGAACTTCTTCGGCAGTGGCGAGCGGGAGTTTTAACGGAGCGTCGCAGCCTGCATAGATAGGCACATCCGTTCGGCCCACGAGCTCACATAAAAGCCGCGCATTACGCTCAGTTTTATCCAAGGTCACATTTCCGGCAACAACTGTAATACCCAAAATTTCATAATCTGCCTTTGGCGGTAAAGCCAGAAACAGATTTATGGCGTCGTCTTGGCCGGGATCGCAGTCAATGATGAGTTTTTTTGTCATAAGTTTGTTTAGGGCAAAGCTGCGCGAATGAGAACACTTGATTGGCGCGTGCGTATAGATTAGGCGGCCTTATGGAAAAATTATTTGTCACAGCCGAAGAGCTTTTGCGCGATTCATTCGAACTTGCCACGCAAATTTATGAAAGCGGATATCGCCCGTCTTATATTGTTGGCGTTTGGCGCGGGGGTACGCCTGTCGGGATTGCCGTTCAAGAAGTATTGGAACTTTTAGGGTGTCCAACGAATCACTTCGCTATTCGGACATCGTCTTACGGCGGCGGGATGGTGCAGGCCAAAGAAGTCAAAGTGATTGGGCTTCAACATCTCGTGGAGACGATTAATGTCGACGATCAGCTTCTGATTATTGATGATATTTTTGATAGCGGACGCAGCGTTGATGCGATTATCGAAGCGCTTCGCGAGAAATGTCGCCGTAACACGCCCGAAGATATTCGCGTGGCCACGGTTTATTATAAACCGAAACGGAATGCGACGACGCGCGTGCCTGATTTTTATGTTCATGAAACGGATGAGTGGACAGTCTTCCCACATGAATTACAGGGCTGTACGCTTGAAGAACTTAAAGGCACAAAAACTTTGCCAGCGCGCATATTTGATATGCTGCCGGATGATTTAGGCTAGTAGCGCGTTGACCTCGGCTCGCTTTGGTGAAGCGCTTTGTGTTCCCATTTTAGTTGTCGTAAGCGCGCCCGCTATGCAGGCAAAATCCAGAGCCTCCTGAGGCGATTTTCCTTCAATAAGGGCCACGGTTAAGGCGCCCGCGAAACAATCGCCAGCACCTGTTGTATCTACGACATTAATGACAGGTGGTTTTGAGGTCGCGAGCGTTTCGCCGTTTTGAAAAAGGCTTGCTCCGTCGCCGCCATGCGTCACGGCCAATAAACCTTCGTAATTATCCAAAACGGTTTTATAGGCGTCATATTCACCGGCATTGACGATGATAAGGTCTGTATAAGCGGTAAGCTCGCTAAGGCCATTTGTGACGGGGGAGGCGTTTAGGCTCACAAAACCTTCATAGTTTTTTATGGCGGCTTTGATTGTTTCAAGCGGGATTTCAAATTGCGTGATAATGGCGCCGGTTTTAATAGGCGAGAGTTTCTCGGGCGTAAATTCGGCATTCGCGCCAGAGGCCACAGCGATTTGGTTTTCTCCGTCACTGGATACATTGATAAAGGCAAGGCCTGTATGGCTCCCCGTTACCGATACAAGGCCTGATAAGTCTACGCCTTCTTCTTTTAAAAACCCAAGCGCTTGGACGGCATAATCATCATTGCCAATCGCAGCGCGTAGCTCAACTGCTGCGCCAAGGCGCTGCGCGGCGAGGGCAACATTTGCGCCTTTACCGCCAGGTAAGGACAAAAAATGGCCGCCTGCAATAGTTTCGCCTGCGCGCGGTAGAGTTTTCGTTTGAATGATAAGATCCAAATTTACGGAACCAAGAACACAAATTGTCGGAGTTTTCATAAGAGCCTCTTTTGGGGATAAGATGTAAAGCAAGCCGCGAAATATGCAAAAGGCGTTTTCAAAAACATCACGATATGATAACTCTGTCGGCTAATTTAAATTTGGCTGTGAACATATGATTACCATTGACCCGATTAGCTTCTCTGTTTGGCATCAGGATAAGGCCGCCTTTGCTAAAGCGCTTGGTGCGTCTTTTATCGAAACGGGCTTTGCGATTATTTCTGATCACAATATTGTTCATGGCGTAATTGAAGCGGCCGATCATCACTCCAAAAATTATTTTTCTTTGCCTGAAGATGTGAAGCGCGCCTATGCCGATCCGGATAATGGATACCAACGGGGTCATTCGCCGTTTAAAACTGAAAATGCCAAGGGCAAAGCAGAGGCCGACCTTAAAGAGTTTTGGCATACGGGGCGTTTATTGCCCGAAGATTCGCCTTATCGCTCATCGATGAAAGATACGCCGTCTGTGGACGAAGTGCCTGGATTTGATATCCATACGCGCGCGCTTTATGAAGCGCTTGATATGTTTGGCCGCGAGCTTTTAAAGGCCGTCGCGCTTTATCTTGAGCTTGACGAAGATTGGTTTGAAAGCCGCGTAAATGTTGGAAATTCTATCTTGCGGCTTTTGCACTACCCGCCGCA
>JBMYWT010000042.1:0-24704 GCA_049607665.1 Maricaulaceae bacterium | reverse complement strand
CAAATTTATACGTCCCGCCATTTTTCGGCAGGCGCACTTCACAGGCGGCCAGATCAACGGTCACTTCTTCGCCGGGGTGATCGAGCAACCATTGATGCGCGTTCTTTTCAATCACAATCGGCAGCAATCCGTTCTTTAGCGAATTACCTTTGAAAATATCGGCAATCTCTGAGCTAATCACAACGCGGAAACCATAATCGGTGAGCGACCAGGGCGCATGTTCGCGCGATGATCCGCAGCCAAAATTATGTCCGCCAACTAATATTTCACACACCTTTGCCGCATCCGTGTTCAGCATATGATCCGTCTCTGATCCGTCCTCATTATAGCGCCAGTCATTAAAGGCGTGTTTGCCGAGGCCGTCGCGCGTCGTCACGGTTAGGAACCGCGCGGGGATGATTTGATCGGTGTCGATATTGCTCTCAGAGAGAACTAATGTTTTTGAGGTAACGGTTTTGAACGGTGAAAATGTCATGCCGCGTCTCCTGCATTCCGCTCTAACGTTCGCGGATCTGTAATCACGCCTGTCACCGCCGCCGCCGCCGCCGTTTCAGGCGACGCCAAAACAGTTCGTGCGCCTGTGCCTTGGCGGCCTTCGAAATTACGGTTAGACGTAGACACGACCAATTCACCCGGCGCGGCTTTGTCGCCATTCATGGCGATACACATGGAACATCCCGGCTGGCGCCATTCCGCGCCCGCCGCTGTGAACACATCATGCAGCCCTTCGGCTTCGGCCTGTAGTTTGATTATTTCCGACCCAGGCACGACAATCGCCTTTAGGCCAGAGACGACATTACGGCCCGCCATAACGCTGGCGGCGGCGCGCAAATCATCAATGCGCGAATTGGTGCAAGAGCCAATGAAAACGCGGTCGACTTTGGTGCCCGCAATCGCCGCCCCGCCGCTTACGCCCATATAGGCCAGCGCTTTTTCTTCGGCGGCATCGGCAGCGCTTGGGACATTTCCGTCGATTGGCATGGCCATGCCGGGGTGCGTCCCGTAGGTCACCATGGGGCGCATATCGGCGGCATTCATCCGCACTTCTTTGTCATAGACCGCGCCGTCGTCGCTCGCGAGAGAGAGCCAATCAGCGGCCGCCGCGTCGTAATCCTCGGGCGCGAATTTTCGGCCTGCAAGATAATCAATCGTTGTTTGATCGGGCGCGATCATCCCGCAGCGCGCGCCCGCTTCGATGGACATATTGCACACGGTCATGCGCTCATCCATGCTCATATTTTCAAAGGTCGCGCCGCGATATTCAAGCGCGTAGCCTGTACCGCCGCCCACGCCAATCTCTGCGATGATCGCCAAGATAACGTCTTTGGCGGTCACGCCGTCTGGCAAATCGCCGTCGACATGGATCGCCATCGTTTTCGGCTTACGCATAAGGATACATTGGTTCGCCAGCACATGACCGACTTGTGTCGTGCCAATGCCAAAGGCAATCGCGCCAAAGGCGCCATGCGTGGAGGTATGACTGTCGCCGCAGACAATCGTCATGCCCGGCTGCGTCGCGCCAAGCTCTGGCCCCATCACATGGACAATACCGCGATTTTCGCTCTCCCAGCCATGGGTTTCAATGCCGTGCTCTTGCGTATTCGCGAGCAGTGTTTCAACTTGTTTAGCAGCTTGCTCGGTCACAAACGGACGCGAGCCATCATCATTTAAAAGCGTCGGCGTCGAATGGTCAATCGTCGCAAGCGTGCGATCAGGACGTCGTACTTTCAGGCCGCGCTCCCGCAGCACCGTAAAGGCTTGCGGGCTGGTGACCTCATGGATCAAATGCAGATCAATATAAAGCGTCGCAGGATGCGCCGCCGTTTCAGGCACCACAACATGGCGTTCCCAAACTTTATCAAAGAGTGTTTTAGGCATTCGTTGTTTCCCCAAATTTCATTATGGCCCAATCCGCTTCAAAGCTTCTCCCCAGCAGAACCAATGCGCTCAGTACATATGCGCTTTGAAATAAGAAAAACTCTGTAAGAAGATGGTATCGACCATTAAATAACTGCTGCTTTAGCAAAAACGCAAATCCAACTAGACTTAAAACAGTACACACAACGGTCACTATTTTAAAAAGTAGCTCGTCAAAATATGGAAAATTCACACGAACGTTACCAACCAAAATGACTGCCAAAAACATAGCTAAAATAATCTTATTTATAGCAAATGTATAAGACATAGAATGCGCTAGGGGACCATCAAGCAGTGCCCTTGATTGGCCAATAAGATCCACTGCAAAGCCAGTAACCGCACTTAACAATAAAGCTAAAGCCGTGATTATTCTAAGGTACTTAAAAGCCTTGAACACGTTTTAATGCTGAGCCGAGATTGCTTTTTGGCGCACGGCTCTCCTCTCAATGCGGTTGATCACGTCGAGATAGGCTTTGGCCCCCGCGAGGACTGTGTCCGTGCTGGCGCCGCGCCCTTGGTAGCTTTCAAACTCTGTTGAAACGCGCACGGCGGCTTCAGCCATCGCGTCTTTGCCCTCGGTCACAGATTGCACGGAGAAACTATCGAGGTGTAGCGGATGCCCTGTGATCTCTGAGATCGCCATAAAAACGGCATTGACGGGGCCCGCAGCCTCATTGATCGCGGCGAGCGTCCGCCCGTCTTGGTGACGGAGTTTCACGCTGGCTTGCGGGTTACGGCTGTCATCTGACCCCGCAGAGACATAAAGGCTTTCAATCTCCCACGGACCCTGCGTGCCAATCGCCTCGCCCATGATGAGGGCTTCGAGATCAGCGTCGAAGACTTCCTTCTTGGCGTCGGCCAACTCTTTAAAAGCGGTGAAGACAGATTGGAGTTGATTAGCTTCAAGCGTAAAGCCCAATTTCTCCGCGCGAGATTTAAGCGCCGCACGGCCCGAATGTTTGCCCAAGACAAGGTTATCCGTCGAGACGCCCACATCTTCGGGCTTCATGATTTCATAAGTTTCACGATTGGCCAAAACGCCGTGTTGGTGAATACCGCTTTCATGGGCGAAAGCGTTCTTGCCAATGATCGCCTTGTTGCGCGGCACGGGGTTCCCCGTTAGCGTCGCGAGCAATTTCGACGCGCCATAAATGCCTTCGGTTTTGATACCCGTCGAGAGGCCAAAGAAATCTTTGCGCGTCCGCAGTGCCATTGTCACTTCTTCGAGGGCGCAATTGCCTGCCCGCTCGCCAATACCGTTCAGCGCACATTCCACTTGGCGCGCGCCGCCGCGAACCGCCGCCAAAGAATTGGCCACGGCCAACCCCAAATCATCATGGCAATGAGCGGAAAAAACCGCCTTGTCTGCCCCGTCAATTTGCGTGGTGAGGAATTCGAACAAGTCCTGAATTTCTTCGGGCGTGGTGTAGCCCACAGTGTCAGGGATATTGATCGTCGTCGCGCCCGCTTTGATGGCCGCTTCGACGACGCGTTTTAGGTAATCGCGTTCCGTACGGATCGCGTCTTCGCAGGAGAATTCTACGTCGTCTGTATATTCACGCGCGAGCTCTACGCCCGCTACGGCGCGGCGCACGATCTCGTCTTTACTCATCTTAAGTTTGAACTCGCGGTGAAGCGGGCTGGTCGCGATGAAGGTGTGGATGCGGCCCCGCTGCGCAGGTTTAATCGCCTCACCCGAGGCGCGGATATCGCCTTCGTTACAACGCGCGAGCGAGCAAATCACGGAAGTCTTGATCTCGCGGGCAATGGTTTGAATCGCGTCAAAATCACCGGGCGACGCGGCGGCAAATCCTGCCTCCATCACGTCCACGCCGAGGCCTTCTAAGGCTTTCGCCATTTGAAGTTTTTGGCCCGACGTCATGGAAAATCCGGGCGCTTGCTCGCCGTCGCGCAAAGTGGTGTCGAATATTTTTACAGTATTAGTTTGAGTGGTGTCAGTCATGGTTCGTCTCGAAATTAAGGTTGGGGAAAGGTTAGATTCTCCAGCCCATAAGTCGAAAGCGCGTCTGACCCGCGCGGTATGAAATAGCGCCGCGCATTATCCTGCGCGCTCTGCATGTTTACGGCGGCCCACGCGCTCGGCGGAGACGACGTTATAAAGACGCTCAAGCTGCTTACACAATGTCACCAAATTATTCGGCCCGCCCGTGTCTTCGATATGCACAAGCAAGTCAAAATCACCATCCACGCGCTGCGTGCAATGGACATCGCGGTAGTCATAACCACGGCGCTCAATCGTACCAAGCGCACGGATCAGCGTACCCGACACATCATGCAAAACAATTTTCAATTTCCCCTGAACACCCGAAGGCTCAAAGGTTTTATCACGTTGAAGTTCAGTCATCTTAACGCTCCATCATGTCGGCGTTGGAACGGCCTGGCGGGACGAGCGGCCAAACGTTTTCATTGGTGTCGATTTTGACGTGCATTAACGTTGGGCCTTCGGCCTTTAAAAGACGGTCAATGCCAGCGTCAACGTCATCGCGTTTTTCAACAGTGAAGGCGTCGATTTGGAAAGCGCGCGCGACGGCGGCGAAGTCTGGATTATCATCCAAATTCACTTCAGAGTAATTCTTTTCAAAGAAGACTTCCTGCCACTGACGCACCATACCAAGCGCCGAATTATCCAGCAGCACGATCTTAAGCGCAATGCCGTAACGATTAAGCGTCGCGAGCTCTTGAATATTCATCATGATCGACCCATCGCCCGAGACGGTAATCACCGTGCGGTCAGGCGCGCCGAGTTTGGCCCCAAGGCCCGCAGGCAGGCCGAAGCCCATCGTGCCAAGGCCGCCCGATGTGACGTGATCTTTCGGATCATCGAAATAGCAATGCTGCGCGACCCACATTTGGTGTTGCCCGACATCACAAGTAAAAATCGCGGATTCAGGCGCGCGGCGAGAGAGATCATGCAAGAGCTTGGGCGCGTAGACACCTGTGCCAGGCGCGTCGTAATCCCACTCATATTCTGTGCGGCGGCCATAACAAAGTTCGCGCCACTCATCGCAATCGCTACGGCCTGGATTAAGCGCCTCTAAGTTTTTCTTTAGGCTGCCATCAAGACCAACGTCCGCCGTACGGAGTTTGTTAATCTCAGCAATATCAATATCCATATGGATGACTTTGGCGTGAGGCGCGAACGTATCCAGCTTGCCCGTGGCGCGGTCATCAAAACGCGCGCCTGTCACGATCAAAAGGTCACATTCTTGAACCGCGTAATTCGCCGCCTTAAGGCCGTGCATCCCGAGCATTCCCAAATAATTCGGATGATCCGACGGGAGCGATCCGAGACCCTTAAGCGTAGACACAACAGGTATATCCGTGCGTTCCACAAGGTCGCGCAATTCCTGCACGCCGTCACCTTGGGCAATACCGCCGCCGATGTAAAAGAGTGGTTTTTTGGCGTCGCGCATCAACGCTTCGGCTTTGGCGATATCCGCGCTCTGGCCCATTTCAGGCTTCACTTTAGGATATGGCCGCCAGCGATGGCGCTCTGTTGTGACGGCATTGGCCACGTCTTTGGGCAAGTCAATCAAGACAGGCCCAGGACGCCCTTCGGCAGCAATAAAATAGGCTTCGGCGACCATGCCAGGGATATCGGCAGGATCACGGGCGATATAGCTGTGTTTGACGATCGGCAAAGTAATCCCAAAAATATCAACCTCTTGGAAGGCATCCGTGCCCATCAAATCAGATGTCACCTGCCCTGTGATGAACACAACAGGCACGCTATCAAGAAAAGCATCTGCGATGGCTGTTACAAGGTTTGTCGCGCCGGGGCCAGAGGTAGCAAGGCACGTTCCGACTTTACCTGTTGCGCGGGCATAGCCAATCGCGGCCATGCCAGAGCCTTGCTCATGGCGACCCAAAATATGGGTCAAAGACGTTTTCGGTAACACATCATAGACAGGCATAATCGCCCCGCCCGGATAGCCAAAAATCACATCCACGCCTTGACGTTCCAGCGCCTCTAGCAGGAGCAAAGCCCCCGCTTTGGGTTCACGGTCTGTCAAAACATCTGTGTCTTGAGCGGCAAATTGTGTTGCTGTCGTCATGACATAAGCCTTTTAATATGGCCCCCTGATGATTTCAGAGAGCCTAGATTTGAACGGCGGGCGAAGCCCTAGTTCACTTCTTTATCAATGATTTTATTCGCGGCAATCCACGGCATCATTTCGCGCAAGGCTCCGCCAACCGTTTCGATCTGGTGGGCTTCCATATTGCGGCGACGAGCTGTCATGCTGGGGTAGCCGAGCGCGCCTTCTTGGATGAATGATTTCGCGTAATCACCGTTTTGAATATTCTTAAGTGCCGTGCGCATGGCTTCGCGGGAGCTGTCATTAACAACGGCTTCGCCCGTTACATATTCGCCATATTCAGCATTATTCGAGATCGAGTAGTTCATGTTGGCGATGCCGCCTTCATAGATCAAATCGACGATCAATTTCGTTTCATGGAGGCACTCGAAATAGGCAAGCTCTGGTGGATAGCCCGCTTCGGTCAGGGTTTCAAAACCCATCTTGATAAGCTCTACCACGCCGCCGCAAAGAACAGCCTGCTCCCCAAAGAGATCCGTTTCAGTCTCGTCTTTGAAAGTCGTGTGGATGATGGCCGTACGTCCACCGCCAATGGCAGAGGCGTAAGATTTCGCGAGCTCTAGTGCATAGCCGCTATTGGCGTCTTGGGCGATAGCAATCAAATCAGGGATACCGCGGCCATTGACAAATTCATTACGAACTGTGTGACCCGGCGCTTTTGGCGCGATCATGATAACGTCGAGATCGCGGCGCGGCGCAACTTGACCGTAGTGAATGGCAAAACCGTGACCAAACGCGAGCGCTGCGCCCTTTTTGATATTTGGTTCAATGTCTTCGCGGTAGATTTTGGCCTGATACTCATCTGGGGTCAAAACCATAACAACATCAGCACCTTTTACGGCATCGGCGGTGGCTTTAACTTCGAGGCCTGCCGCGATAACCTTTTTGCGTGTCGCACTGTCCTCGCGAAGACCGACAACAACGTCTACGCCGCTGTCTTTGAGGTTCAGCGCGTGGGCGTGGCCTTGGCTACCGAAGCCAAGAACGGCAACTTTTTTACCTTTGATGATCGAGAGATCGCAATCTTTGTCGTAATAAATATCGAGGCTCATGGGTAATCCTTGTGGGTCGTAAAATGTGAGTAGTAAATTAGGTTAAGTGTCAAATGGGAATGAGGTGACGGCGCCTTTGGAGGCACTGCCGACAAGCTTGGCGAATTTGGCGTAAGCCCCAGACGGGTAGCGCGGCTTAGGCGGTGTCCAGCCTTTACTGCGCGCTTTCAAATCGGCGTTCACGTTAATGGTACGGGCTTCGACGTCGATGGTCACAATATCGCCATCTTCGATGAAAGCAATCGGGCCGCCATGCGCCGCTTCGGGGGCAACGTGACCGATCACAAAACCATAAGACGCGCCAGAGAAACGGCCGTCAGTAATCAAGGCCACGTGATCGGCGAGATCTTGACCGACAAGCGCCGCCGTCACGCCAAGCATTTCGCGCATGCCTGGGCCGCCAGCGGGGCCTTCGCCGCGAATGATAATAACGTCGCCTTTGTTAATGCCGTTATTTTGCACCACCTCAAAGCATTCTTCTTCGCTCTCATAAACACGGGCTGTACCCTCAAAGAAGAGCGCGCCGTGTCCGGCCAGTTTCACAACGCAGCCTTCGGGCGCAACATCACCATAAAGAATACCGTAACCACCGCGTGATTTCACAGGGTCGGCGAATGTGCGCACAACGTCTTGGCCTTCGGCCTCTACAGCGTCGATAATTTCCGCGAAAAGGGTTTGCCCCGTAACCGTGGGGCTATCGTCAATACGGCCATCATCGACAAGGCGCTTCCCGATGAGGGCAGAGCCGCCCGCTGCATATAAATCAAACGCCATATATTTACCGCCGGGTTTCAAATCCCCAATAACTGGCGTCGTGCGAGAAATTTCATCAAAGGCGTCGATATTGAAATCTGTTACGCCCGCTTCGGACGCAATCGCGAGCAAATGCAAAATCGCATTCGTAGACGCTGCCGTCGCAGAAAGCGCAATCGCAGCGTTCATTAATGATGTCTTCGTCACGATATCACGTGGAAGGCGATTTTCGTTCACGCATTCCACAACAAGCTGTCCGGCTTTGTATGCGCCCGCATTTTTATCATCATGCACAGCGGGAATATCATTCACGCCCATAGGCGAGAGACCCAAAAATGTCATCGCCATTGCCATTGAATTGGCCGTGAATTGACCGCCGCAAGCGCCTGCGCCCGGGCACGCTGCTTTTTCGATGTCTTTTAATTCTTCGTCGTCAATGATGCCTGCCGCGCAAGCGCCGACAGCTTCGAAAACGTCTTGTACAGAGAGGTCTTTGCCCTTGTGATTGCCTGGCATAATAGAGCCGCCGTAAAGTACAACGCCTGGCACATTCATCCGCGCAAGCGCCATACCCGCCGCAGGAATAGTTTTATCACAACCCACGAGAATAATAACGCCGTCAAGACTATGGCCCTTCACGGCCAATTCAATAGAATCCGCGATCACTTCGCGCGACATAAGCGAGGCGCGCATCCCTTCGCTGCCCATTGTGATGCCGTCAGAAACGGCAATAGAATTAAAATCAACAGGCGTGCCACCTGCCGCGCGGATACCTGCGCGAACGGGAACAGCGAGCTTATCGAGGTCCATGTTACACGGCCCCATATTCGTCCACGTATTAAAGACTGCAATGATCGGGCCTTCGAAATTGGCGTCATCCATGCCGGAAGCGCGCAACATCGCGCGCGCCGCGGCACGGCTTGGGCCTTTAACAATCGCGTCTGAGCGTTTCGTGCTCATACTGCCTCTTTCTTGGCCTATATGGCCATAAAAAAACCCGCTCTTCTCGGAGCGGGTAAAACCTGATTTTTAAATCCGTTTAGATCCCGCTCATGGCTCCATTAATCAGCAGCACACTCACTGCCACCAGAAGGAGACCAAGCACAACAGACACAGGCGAAATCTCAGTTTTCACTGCGACTTTCACTTTGGGTTCGTTATGTTTTTCAAATGGATTCATCATTATTCCTTAAGTTTTAAATATTGCACTTTCGAAGATGACACAAGGGAATTTTTTGCTAGCCTATTGCAAATTTCATCGAAATTACGAGCATTTCATTCCTAAATTCACTTATATAGAGGACAAACTTACCTCTAAATCAGTTTTCAAGTCCTCAAGCGCTTCGAGTCCCACGGAAATACGGATCAAATCTTCGCCAACACCGGCCGTTTCGCGCGCCTCTGGCTCCATGCCGCGATGGGTCATGGTGGCGGGGTGGCACATCAAGCTTTCGACGCCGCCAAGGCTCTCCGCCATTTGGAAGACCCGTGCATTTTCAAGCAAAGCTTTGGCAGCATCCTGCCCGCCTTTCACGGTGAAAGACAGCATCGCGCCCGGCCCAGATTGCTGCGCCTGCGCCAGCTTATAACCCGCATCAGACGGCAAGCCCGGGTAATAGACATGCGAGACGGCTTTATGGCCCTCTAGCCATGTCGCCAGTGCCAGCGCATTGCCTTCGGCCATATCCATCCGCGCATGGAGCGTGCGCATCCCGCGCAACGTCAGATAGGCATCAAAGGGCGCGCCCGTAACGCCTGTACAATTTGCCCACCATGCCAATTTTTCGCCCAGCGCTTCGTCCTTCGCGACCAAAGCACCGCCAACGACATCACTATGCCCGTTAAGATATTTCGTCGTTGAATGGACAACAAAATCTGCGCCGAGTGCCAGCGGCGTTTGCCGCGCGGGAGAGAGGAAAGTGTTATCAACCACTACTAATGCGCCGACGCGCTTAGCCGCTTTGCAAATCGCTTTGATGTCGACAAGACGCATGAGCGGGTTAGACGGCGTTTCCACCAAAATCAGTGACGGCTTTAATTCAAGCGCTTTTTCAAAAGCCGCCAAATCGCCTTGATCGACAAATTCCGTTCTGAACCGCCCTTGGATCGCGCGGTGCGTGAGGAGCCTGTGCGTCCCGCCATAACAATCATGCGGGGCAAGGATTAAATCATCCGAGGAGAGCAAATTCGTCGCCAGATCAATCGCCGCCATGCCCGACGCCGTTACAATCCCCATAGCGCCCCCTTCGAGCTGCGCTATCGCGCGCGCGAGGCCATTACGGTTCGGGTTACCACCGCGTCCGTAATCAAACTGCCCCTGTTGATCGAACTGCTCAAATTTATAAGTCGAGCTTAGATAGATCGGCGGCGTCACCGCACCATAAGCCGTGTCATTACCAATTTCAGCCTGCACGGTTTGCGTGCGTTTATCTTTACTGGCCATTTGCAGCCTCCATATCACAGGCTTCTTGGCAAAAAACTTCAAGCCTCGGCGCCATCGCGTCATATTCCTTCAGGAAAGCATCGTGCCCAAAGAGCGAGGTAAACGTGTACAGCTCCGACGGCCCGCCCAAGCGATCCCGCAGCTCTTGCATATCACCCAGCGGCGCGAGTTGATCTGAAATCGCTCCCATCAAAAGCGTCGGCGTTGAAATGTCTTCAGGCTCGACGCGGTGCAGGTCGATGGATTCGGAGAGCGCCAAAAATCGTTCGGCGTCCATCAGTTCGGCGAAGGCATCGCCGCGCGACCCGAGATAATCACAAATATCAAAAACGGATGGATTTTGCGCCGTTTCGTCCAGCGTGAAGCGATCTGCAAATTCTACGGGTGTTCGATAGGTCGTCATGGCCAGTTCCCGCGCGAGTTTTAGGCCCTCTTTCGGCAAGCCCGCTTCTAAACCCAAACGCACAATGCGGCGCTGTATCCCGCGCCACGCCACGCCAATCGGATAAGGCTTATGCGCCGCGCCAATCACGCAAAGCCGTCCAAGCGCCTCTGGGAAATAGCGCGCGAATTGCAGCGCCGTCATTCCGCCATAGGACGAGCCGATCATCGCCGCCACGCGGGTAATGCCCTGAGAATCGAGCATAGCGTTCAAGCGGCGCGCTTGATCTGTCGTTGTGATCGTACCGGGTCGGTTATCTGTCTGCGGATCAGGCGCGAAATCATAGCCGATAACTTGATATTTATTCAGATCAATCGGCCCGCCTTTATGCACGAGCGTCGACCACCAGCCGCGATTATGCCGCCCGCCATCCGCGACAAAACGAGAGGCCGAAATGCCGCCCATAATCACAATCACAGGCGCGCCTTCGGGGCCGTACACGCGGCCCGTAATTTTATCACCGCGCAAAACGTCGCCGCGCTCTAGCGCCGTATCGCCGATAGCCTGTTCAATGTCGCGCGCCATTCGGCTCTCCGTTAACCCACTTAGCGGCGCTGCAAATCTGCGAGAAAGAAGCGTGTGCGCGTGCTGCGCCGTTGACATCTTTCGAAAGACTTTCGCCTCTTCGCAGGATTTGGCACCGTCCGCATTGGCGGGGTTGCCCCGATCTCTAAGGGCCTGTCCCTCAATCGGTCTTGATGATGGGATGACTATGCGCTAGCCGTTTAGGCACGTCAAGACCTCGCCCCAAGAAAGCACTAAAATGCCCGAGATAAATCCGCCCGCTTTGATTTTAATCGATATGCAAATGGCGTTTCGCGATGAGGCCTATTGGGGCGGCGCGCGCAATAACCCAGACGCAGAAGAGAAAGCGCTCTCTTTACTGTCCCATTGGCGCAGCAAAGACTGGCCTGTTTTTCACATCCAACATAATAGTGCGGACCCGAACAGCATCCTAAAAACCAATCGCCCTGAAGGCGCGCCCTTACCGGGATTTGAAGCGCTGGAAGATGAAACGGTCATTGAGAAAAACGTCAACAGTGCTTTCATTGGCACAGATTTAGAAGAACGATTAAGAGCATCAAATATTAATACGCTCGTCATTTGCGGCCTTACGACAAATCACTGCGTCTCGACAACGACGCGAATGGCGGGCAATTTGGGTTTTGACGTGACCTTAGTCGGCGACGCCTGCGCCACCTTCGCCCGCACGGGGCCAGACGGACAAAGCTACACCGCGCAAGACATTCACGATATCAGCCTCGCCAATATTCACGGCGAGTTTTGCACGGTAATGTCAGCGGCTAAAGCGCTTGAAAAACTCGCCTAGGATGTCGGCGCGCCGCTCGCCCAGATAAACCCAATGAACAGCCCCTTCATCAGCGGCAATATCGCGAGCGATAAAACCGTCGCCGCAACAAGCAATATCGTCGTTGGCATCCATGTCGGTAAATCAGACTTAAACGCCAGAAAATGAAAAAATGGCGCAAGCAAATGCCCGACAACCAACATAGTCGCCCAAGCAGGGCCATCATCCGCGCGGACCTTGCCCCAATCCTCACCACAACTCGAACAGTGATCGACCTGTTTCAGATAGGCGCGGAATAATTTAGCCTCTCCGCAATTCGGGCACTTACCCTTAAGGCCAAGCTTAACCGCCAGCCATTTACTGCGGCCTGATATATGTAGCGTATTTGACATGAGTTTAATTTAAGCTGTGCGCGGCCAAATGTAAGCGGGCCACATCGCCACAGCCTCTAAACAGCAAGCCGAATATATTGACTTGCCTCAAAGCTCCACTTAGTCAGCATTCATCCGCGCATGTCACATAGCCACGCGCGCCCATGAATTCGGCTAAGGAGGCCCTATGCCCGTCCCTGTCATCGTCCTTAATTTCGGCCATAGCGTGCTGCGTTCGCTTGATGATTACACCGATGCCGCCAGCGAAATTTATCGCCACTATCGCCAAGGTAAAAATGTCGTCGCCGTCATGTCCGCCCAAGGCGACCGCACGGACACATTAATGGCCGAAGCCCGCGCGGTTGGCCCAGAGGGCATTGCGAAGAACCTCCCTGAATTGATCCATCTCGGCGAACGCCGTTCTGCTGCGCTTTTGGCGCTCGCGCTTGAACGCATCGGCGCGCCCGCCTTTGTCCGCCAAGCCCGCGATCTCGGATTGAAAGCACGCGGTACAGCGACCGAAGCCGAGCTGATTGGCCTTGATAAAGACCAACTCGAAGAAGATCTCAAAAACCACGATATTGTCGTCATGCCCGGCTATGTTGGGATCGGCGAGCAAGACCGCCCTGTCTTACTCAGCCAAGGCGGCGCAGATTTAACCGCTATCTATGTCGCCCATCAGCTCGGCGTGAAAGCTGTCCTGCTGAAGGATGTGGACGGCGTTTACGAACATGACCCGCGCGAAGCTGGCCCCGCGCCAAAACGTTATGACGCCATTTCATGGGACGAAGCCAAGACGCGTGCAGCTGTGCTCATCTCACCTAAGGCACTTAATTATGCCAAAACTCACGCGCTGAGTTTCGATGTCGGCAAGCCAGGCGTGCCGTTTTACACAACCATCGGCGCGGACACATCCGCCACTAAACCATCGGTCAGCGCCAAGCCGCTGAATGTTGTGATGATGGGCTGCGGTATTGTCGGCGGCGGTGTATTGCGCCGTATTGAGAGCATGCCAAAGCGTTTCAACATCACGAAAATCATGGTTCGCAATGTTGAAAAATACGTCGCTCAAGGCGTTAAACCAGAGCTGCTAACAACTGAGTTCGACGATCTCTTGGCCGCCAAACCTGATATCTTCATCGACGTGTCAGGCCCGATTGATCCCGCCTTAGAGTTTTGCAAAACCATGCTCGCCAACGGCGTCCATGTCGTAAGCGCGAATAAGCAAGCCATCGCCGCAGGCGGGCAATCCCTAATCGATTTCGCCACTGAGAAAAACACGGTTCTCGCGTTTTCTAGTGCGGCTGGTGGCGGCATGCCCGTCCTTGAGATGTGTGAGCGTGAGCGGGGTCGTATCACCCGCGTTGAAGCCCTTTTGAATGGGACCACAAATTATATGCTCGGCGAGATTTGCAAAGGACAATCCTATGCAGATGCCCTGAAGGCCGCGCAAGATAAAGGCTTTGCCGAAGCTGACCCGACCGCCGATGTCGGCGGCGGCGATGCAGCGGCGAAAATTCGCCTTGTCGCTTTGCTCGGCTTTGGAGAAACGATTACAATCGATGACATCCCGCTTGAGAGCATTGAAAACTTCCAAACCAATGGCCCGAAAAACGGCGCGATTAAACGCGTCGCGACGGCATGGCGAGATAAAAACGGCTTTAACACGGCCCTCGAAGTCAAAGACCTATCCATGAATAATTTCATCGCGCAGGCCGACGGCGAAGAAGCTCATGCGGTCTTCACTTTTGATGACGGCGACCAATATCGCATTCGAGGCAAAGGCGCAGGCCGTTGGCCGACAACCGAATCCGTCATGGCTGATTTGTTTGATATCTCAGCGCGCTATTTCGCATAAAATATGAGCAGCGCGCCCGTCATTGTTTGGTTTCGCCGCGACCTGCGGGTTAAAGATAACCCAGCTTTGTCGGAGGCCGTCAAGACAGGGCAGCCCATCATCGCGCTCTATATTCGCGAACCCCACACGGCAGCGGAGCAAAACGACGCGAGTGAATGGTGGCTACATCATAGCCTCTCGTCCCTACGCGCGTCGCTCAATGACATCGGCCTGCCGCTCACCATCATGCCCGGCGAAGCGGGGCAAATTCTTGAGAACTTGATCGAAACAACGGACGCAGATCACGTTTTCTGGAATCGCCGCTATGCCGAGACGGGCCGCGAGATTGACACGGCGATTAAAGCCTCCCTCAAAGACGGCGGTATCACGGCCAAGAGCTACAAAGCTAACCTCCTCACGGAGCCATGGGAGACGCAAACCAAAACGGGCGGCTATTATAAGGTCTTCACGCCCTATTGGAAAAACACACTGATCAACCTTGACCCGCGCGCGCCTATCCCTGCCCCGACCTCGGCACAGCCTTATGCAGGCAAGATCGAGAGCTTCTCGATTGAGGATCTAAGCCTGCTCCCGACGCGGCCTGATTGGGGCAGTAAAATGGCCGAATTTTGGACAATCGGCGAAGCGGGCGCGCAGGACGCGCTCGATATTTTCCTATCAGGCCATCACACAGATTACCAAGAGAGCCGCAACCGCCCCGACATGCGCCACGGCACGAGCCGCCTCTCGCCGCACCTCGCCTTTGGGGAAATTTCGCCTTATCAAATTTGGCATGCTTGCGAGGATCGCGGCACGGTCAACCGCGTTTTCCTCTCCGAGGTTGGTTGGCGCGAGTTTTCATATGTGCTGCTGCATTTTAACCCCAAACTCGCGAGCGAGAATTACAAACCTGCCTTTGACGCGTTTAAATGGGCGCCAGATGACGGCGCGCTAACGGCGTGGCAGCGCGGACGGACGGGTTATCCTTTCGTCGATGCGGGTATGCGGCAGCTCTGGGATACGGGCTGGCAGCACAACCGTGTGCGCATGGTGACGGCCAGCTTCCTGATTAAGCACCTCTTGATTGATTGGCGCGAAGGCGAGAAATGGTTCAAAGATACGCTCCTCGATTATGACCCCGCGAGTAACGCCGCAAGTTGGCAATGGGTGGCTGGTAGCGGCGCGGATGCGTCGCCCTATTTCCGCATTTTCAATCCGTTCACCCAGGGCGAGAAGTTTGACCCAGAAGGCACATATGTTCGCCGCTTTGTCCCTGAGCTTGCTAACATGCCGAAGAAATATATCCACCGTCCGTGGGAAGCGCCCACGCATATCCTCGCGCAAGCAGGCGTGAAATTAGGCGAGACTTACCCCCGCCCGATTGTCGATCATAAGGCCGCCCGTGAACGCGCAATGGCCGCCTATAACGCCAGTAAATCACAGGCATAAAACGCTCGTCGTCACGCGTCTCTGACATTTATGTGACTTGAAACCCAATGCGCATCATAACATATAGACCTCATGAAAAATCTTGTATCCTTATTGGCTATATCCTTTGTTGCAGCTTGTAGCTTTTCCCCCTCACCGCAAGCCCAAACAGAGACGGAAACCAACATTCCGCAGCCCCCAGCCACCAAAAACACCGCTAGCGCAATTTTCGCTGGCGGATGTTTTTGGTGCGTGGAGTCTGATTTTGAAAAACTCCCTGGCGTGATCGAAGCTGTTTCTGGCTACACCGGGGGCACTACGAAAAACCCAACCTATAAAGAGGTCACCTATAAAGACACCGGACATTACGAAGCCGCGAAGATTATTTATGATCCATCGGTTGTAAGTTATGAAGAGCTCCTCGCTTATTACTGGACAACCGTAGATCCAACAGATCCCCACGGACAATTTTGCGATAAAGGCGATAGCTACCGCACAGCGATTTTTGCGAACGCCGAACAATTTGAAGCCGCGGAAAGCTCTAAAGCTTCAATTAAACAAACAAAGCCATTCAAAGCCGCAATCGTAACACCGGTTCTAAAAGCCCAAACCTTTTATGATGCCGAGGGCTATCACCAAAATTATTACAAGAAAAACCCTATTCGCTATAAATACTACCGGAATGGGTGCCGGCGAGACGCACGCCTGAAACAGCTATGGGGCGCGAAATAACTAACGCGTTTTTGTCGGCGTATAACCATAGCCTGCCCAGACGTTAAGTTGCCTGCGCTTACCGCCGCCCAGATCGATATCAAGCGGTGGTAGGGCCTCTAGGCGCGCAAAATCTTCACGCAATTGCTCTTCATATATATCATAATAATTCACGATTAAAATAGGCGCGTCTTCGGACGAGGTTGCCGCCAATGGCTTTGTTAACTCGGCATGGTTTTCAGGATGAGAGCGATAAAGCCACATCCGCATCGGAGCGACACCATCAAGACCGTAATATAAAAGATCGTAGAATATGATGCGTTTATCAAATGCTATAGCTTCATATTTTTGGCCCTCATGGCCCGCTTTATAAATACCTTCCAAAGTCGTTTTTGTCTCAGGCCAAGCGCGTAATCGTTTCACACTATTGGCGAGACCAACAGTATTCGTAAGACTGGGCGACATGACCGCACTGATCGCGAGAAGCCCTATGGCGTTCTGGAAAACCACGCCAAATTTAAGCGCTCTTTTTGCCCTTG
Organism: Maricaulaceae bacterium; assembly: GCA_049607665.1. Classification (GTDB taxonomy): domain Bacteria; phylum Pseudomonadota; class Alphaproteobacteria; order Caulobacterales; family Maricaulaceae; genus Fretibacter. Next base: position 7,784 of record JBMYWT010000042.1, on the reverse strand, counting down.
GCCAAATCGATATTCCAATATGCGCAGCCAAAATAGATCCGGCAACATAGCTCGTGACAGCCCAATTTGCATTGGCGCGCGAGAGCAAAGCCTCTGCGCAAATAACGCATAAGGACATGGCGCTAAAGATGGATATCCAAAGCGCGCCAGGACTAAGCTTCCGCATTATTGCCATCCAAAATCCGCATAGCAAAACAGCGAAACTTATAGGGCCAAAAACACCGAATTGATCAATTAAAAATGATATTAATTCAATAGGATGCACGGGCAAGCTCGCGTCAGATCCGCCAAGGTTAGCGTTAGCCGCCGTATGGCTTAATGTCGCAAAATCATGACGGGCATTCCACATGACATTCGGCGTTATCAAGACCGCTGCAATCACGCCTGCAGCCAGACCATAGCGCGATAAAAAAGCTCTTCGCGACGGCGCATCAAATATCATCCCTGCCAAGAGCGCGAGAACAAAAAAGAGCATGGCATATTTCGCGAGCATGCCGATGCCAATCGCGAGACCAAGCTGCAAGCCCCTTGGCCATGACGGCCCATCTCGGCGCATAAGCACCGCCGCATGAAGCGCAACTGCCCAACACAACAAGAGCGAAACATCCGTACTAACGATCAAAGACGACAGCCACAGAGCCGGCATGAAAAGATAAATGCATGCAGCCCAAAATCCGGTTTGAGCATTAAACAAAACCCGGCCCGTTAGAAAAATAACAAACCCCGTTATGCTATGTAAAAACGGAGAGGATATCCGCACGGCCCATTCCGCATCGCCAAATACCGATGTAGTGCTCGCGATCACCCACGCAATTAAAGGAGGCTTGGTAAAGTATCCCCAATCGAGGTTTTTTGACCACGCCCAATATTGTGCCTCATCACCATGCAGTCCAAGCGGAAACATAAGAAGGGCGGCAACGCGAAACACAAGTAGCCCGAGTATAAGAGCGAGTGTCCAGTTTTGATATAATTTGGCCGACATGATCAAATCATGCAATGTTGCCCGCCTTATGGCTAGACAAATTTAGGCAGGCTTACCTAAAATTTGCACACAGCCCACCTCTGCCTTGACCCTATATTTTGCATGAGTATGCTCTGCAAAAATCAGGGATAGAGTCACATGGGCCTTATACGAATAGTAAAGCGCGAAACGCATTACCTCAGCAGTATTTTCCGAATGCTAAAAGCCGTAAAAGATGTAGACGCAGACAGCAATCGCCTCATTTGTGACGACCTTGAAGCTTTATGTGACAAACATAAAAATAATATCGCCTTTATAGAAGACGATAAAACCATGACCTTTGACCAAATGGAAAATTACGCCAACCGCGTCGCCAATTGGGCGGTTTCACATGATTGCAAACCCGGCGACACTGTTGCTATATTTGTCCGCAATCGACTGGAATATGTAGCGCTTTGGTTTGGCCTTACGAAAGTTGGCGTTATCCCAGCTCTTTTGAACTTTCAGCTTACAGGCGGCGCGCTAAGTCACTGTATCAATATTTCTGATGCCAAAATTCTTGTCGTAGATCACGAGATGAAAACGCAGTGGGATAGCGCCAAAACCGATGTGAGCCATGACACTAAAGTCTTTATAGCCTTTGGAGATCGCGAAGACGCAAGTTTTGATAATGCGATATCGGCTTCTTCTGACCGTCGCCCGACTCGGAAAATTCGCAAACATATCAAGGCCGGCGAACAGTGCATGAAAATGTTCACATCCGGCACAACGGGCCTGCCTAAGGCCGCCAAAGTTACCCATGTTCGCGCGCAAAATTACATGCGAGGTTTTGCGGCTGGCGCGAAAACAAGCTCTAGCGACCGCATGATGATGGTACTGCCTATGTACCACGCGACGGGCGGGCTTTGCGGCGTAGGCGCCGCGATCTCAAGTGGCGGCGCAGTTATCGTAAGACCAAAATTTTCTGCCTCAAAATTTTGGGACGAAGTGGTTAAACACGAAGCCACATTATTCATGTATGTCGGAGAACTTTGCCGCTTCCTTCTCTCCACGCCTTCACACCCCAAAGAAAAAGAGCATAAATTGCGCTGGGCTATGGGCAATGGTTTGCGCCCCGAAGTCTGGCCCGACTTCATAGAGCGTTTTAACATTCCCCATGTTCTTGAGTTTTACGGTGCGACCGAAGGTAATGTTAGCCTTATGAACATTGACGGCCCCATTGGCGCCGTCGGCCGTGCGCCAAATTATATGAAATCCAAATTTAATATCAGCATCATTCAGTATGACGTTGAAAGCGGATCAAATCCACGCGGCGCGGATGGGTTTGCGGTTCGCGTTGATGACGATGAAGTTGGCGAACTGATTGGCGAAATTCGCAATGAAGATCCGCGCTTTCGTTTTGAAGGGTACCAAAACAAGGAAGCCACGAAAAAGAAAATCCTACGTGACGTGTTTAAAAAAGGGGATGCGTGGTTCCGCACAGGCGATCTTATGAAGCGCGACTCGCTTGATTATTATTATTTTATGGACCGCGTTGGTGACACTTTCCGTTGGAAAGCTGAAAATGTTGCAACAGGCGAAGTCGCCGCTGTGCTGTCAGACTTCGAAGGCATCACACAAGCCAATGTCTATGGCGTACAAGTGCCTGGATATGATGGACGCGCCGGTATGGCGTCACTCGTGGCCGAACCCCTACCCGATATGGCGAAACTTAAAGCGCATGTGGACGCCGCTCTGCCGCAATATGCGCGCCCCGTTTTCCTGCGTCTCTCTAAAGAAACAGACACGACAAGTACTTTTAAATTCAAAAAGACCAATCTTGTCAAAGCTGGGTTTAATCCCGCGAATATCTCTGAACCAATTTTCTATGCCTGCCCAGAGAGCAAACAATATCAACCGCTTACGCCTGATATTTTCAATAAAATTCAGGCCGGAGACCTTCGCCTATAATGATCACACCCGAGCGCATCATAGAGTTTTGGTTTGAACAAAGCGGCCCCCAGCACTGGTTCAAACAAAGCGATGCTTTTGACGCCGAAATTCGGCGGGAATTTGAAACATCTGCTGTTGCGCTCGCCGCTGAAACCGGGCGTAAGCCTACGCATAAATGGGAAGAAACACGGCACGGTACGCTGGCTCTACTTATCGCATTGGATCAATTTCCGCGTAATATGTACAGGGGCACAAAAGCTGCCTTTACGTGGGATCATCTTGCGCTCGGCGTTGCTGTCCGCGCTACCGATAAGGGCGAGGACCTCAAAACCGAGCAAAACCGTCGTTCGTTTTTCTATATGCCATTTATGCATTCCGAAGATATCGCTATGCAACAGCGCTGCGTTGAACTCATCGATAGCCGCCTTGATAATGCGAGCACATTACATCACGCTAAAGAACATCGCCGCGTGATTGAGCGCTTTGGCCGCTTCCCCCACCGCAATAAAATATTAGGCCGAGCCTCAACATCCGAGGAAGTTAGTTTTTTGAATAATGGCGGATATAGCCCATGAAAACTGTTCGCCGTATTGGCATATTCATTTTTAATGACGCCGAAGAACTTGACTTCGTTGGCCCCTATGAAGTCTTCACCATGATCAATACGGTACTGCAAAACAGCGGCGCACCCGACGCCGTTGAGGTTATTTTAATCTCCGAAGACGGGAAGGATATCACGGGGAAAAAAGGCATGCGCGTCGGCGCACATGCTGCCATGACGGATATAAAAATGCTGGATATCATCTGCGTTCCGGGCGGACAAGGCGCACGCGCTCAACTGGAAAATACGGCTGTCATTGATTGGATACGCAATATCGCAAAAAACTGTGAATGGGTCACAAGCGTTTGCACTGGGTCTATGATCCTCTCCAAAGCGGGCCTAACTAAAGACAAAAACATCTCGACTTTTTGGAATGCCTTTGATGAATTTAAAGCGCTGGGTTTGGACGGTAATCTTCAGCCCCACGTGCGCTATGTTCGCGACGGAAATCTACTTACATCGGCCGGCGTTTCTGCGGGTATAGACATGGCGCTTTGGTTGACGGGACAGCTTTTCACCCCCACATTTGCACGGCACGTCGCGCGCGGCATGCAATATGATCCCGCCCCGCCCTATCTTGCTGATACTTAAGCCCGAAAGACGCATATGAAAACGCCCAAAGAATTTTTCGAAGCCATGTCCGAGCGCGCACAGCGCCTTAAACCGGATCCGGATCAAATTTTTGAAATCCATCACAACATTCGCCGCATGACGAACCAGTTCGATCAAGAGGGGCCAGAGATGAAACTGGTAAAGGATTTCAATGTCCCCAATGGCGATTTCCCTGTGCCTGTGCGCCTCTTTGTGCCACATCAAGCCAGCGAAGAACCAGGGCCAACGTTCATCTATTTGCATGGCGGCGGTTTTGTGACCTGCTCGATTGAAAGCCACGAGGGGCTCTGCCGCCGTATCGCGAGCGGCTGTGGGTTTCGCGTATTGTCCGTCGATTACCGCCTCGCGCCGCAATTTCCTTACCCCGCTGGTCCCGATGATTGCGAAGCGGTTTTGAACTGGGCGCTCGAAGGTTATGGCCAAGATGATTACGGCATAGATCGGTCTAAACTTACACTTGGCGGCGATAGTGCGGGCGGAAATATGACGGCCTATCTCGCGCAGAAATATCGCAAGGATCTTCACGCGCAAGTTCTGTTTTATCCGCTCATGCAGCTTGTCGATTTTAAACCGCCCAAGCCCGGCCCGCAAGATTGGCTACAGCTCGGCGTGATGGCGCTTAAATTTATCGACGAGCATTATGTCGACGAAGCCGATCGCCATGATACGCGCCTCTCGCCGCTGTTTGAGAAAGATTTAAAAGGTCTACCTCCCGCATATGTTCTAACTTGTGGACTTGATCCGCTGCGCGATGAAGGCAAGCTCTACGCGGATAATCTCGAAGCCCATGGCATAGCGGTAACCTACGCCCATGAAAAAGCCATGCCGCATGGTTTTCTGAATTTTTCACGTGCCTTCCCCAAAGCCCGTAAAATCCCGCTCGATGCGGCAGATTTTCTACGCGAGCAAATGAACAAAGCAGGCGGCAGTTAGCTGTGACTACTTATAAGGCTGACCCGAAAATATTGGATCTCGGCGGAGAATTTTACGACCCTGTTGAGGCCGCTAATTTCCCCGAAACAATCCTACGTTACCGCGACGACAAGGCGGCGAAAACGATAGGCCTTGCGGGCCTTAGCGACGCGGAATGGATAGAACATTTCGGGCGGTTTAACCCGCTGGCGGATAACCTCCAAGAGGCGCTCGCCCTGCGCTATCACGGTCACCAATTCCAACATTACAATCCCGACCTCGGCGACGGGCGCGGGTTTTTATTCGCGCAAATGCGAGACGATCAAAACCGCCTGATGGACCTCGGCACCAAAGGTTCTGGTCAAACGCCCTATTCCCGCAGAGGCGACGGGCGGCTGACGCTTCTGGGCGGTGTGCGCGAAGTTCTGGCAACGCGATACCTTCAGAGCCTTGGCGTGAATACTTCGCGCTCTCTTTCGTTGATTGAAACAGGCGAAAGCCTCGTGCGCGGCGATGAACCCTCACCCACGCGCTCGGCTGTGCTTGTGCGCCTGTCGCATTCGCATATCCGTTTCGGCACATTTCAGCGCCAAGCCTTTTTCGAAAACAAAGACAATCTCGAAGCCCTCACGGCCTATTGCAATACGCATTTTTACGGCGGCGCAGAAACACCCGCTGATCTGCTGCGTGAGTGCGCCATCGCTAGCGCGCAAACCGTCGCGAGTTGGATGGCGGCGGGTTTTGTTCACGGCGTGATGAACACCGATAATATGAACATCACAGGCGAGAGTTTTGACTACGGCCCCTACCGTTTTCTACCGACCCTGCAATCGGGTCACACCGCTGCCTATTTCGATCACAACAAATTATATGCCTTCGCCAAACAGCCCGAAATTATGTATTGGAACCTGTCTCAGCTCGCGCAGAGCCTATCCCTGATTGCCGATGACAAAGCCCTCCTTGCCGCGCTGGAGGTTTTCGCCCCTGCCTACCGCGAGGCCCTGCGCGATTATGTGTTCCGCCGCCTGAATATCGCGCCCACAGATTTGGACACGGACATCCCCTTTGTGCTGGCGACCTTCCGCTGGCTCGAAAATAGCCAAGCGGCTTGGCCACAGTTTTGGCATGATTGGCAAGGCGGGGCTGAAGGTGAAACGGTCGCTATGAAATCGCCCAATGCAGAGCATTACATAAGCGAAGAGTTCAAAGGTTGGCTCACCGCGCTGCGCCGTTATGACGGCCTCGGCGCGCCCAATACGGACACGCCCGCCAGCCTTATATATGAGGAAATCGGAGAGCTGTGGGAGCCCATCACCGAGCATGACGACTGGAGTGCGTTTGAACAAAAACTGGGCACGTTCAAAATATCGTGACTCCCCTAGCGGCCAAAACTGCGTATAGTAGAGAAAATTTATGGAGGGTATTATGACAACATTACGCCTAATCACCGCGACTGCCGCTGCCGCTTTATTGATGGGCTGCTCCGCCGCCAAAGACACGGCATCAGATACAGCTATGACGCCTGGCGCCGATATCTCCGCCGCGCCGTCGGGCACGTATAAATCAGAGCAAGGCCACGCCTATGTCGCTTTCTCTTATTCGCACCAAGGCTATTCTAACCCGATCCTGCGTTGGGCGGAAACCAACGCCACGATTGAGCTCGATAGTGAAAACCCTGAAAACTCAACCCTGACCGTGTCCATCCCCGCCGCCAGCATCGACAGCGGCGTTGCTGCCTTTGATGAGCACCTTGTCGGGCCTGACTTCTTTGATGTCACTAACCACCCAACAATCACCTTCACCAGCACGGACATCAACCAAGCCATCACGGGCGGCGGCAGCGTCACAGGCGACCTAACCATCAAAGGCGTGACCAAACCTTTCACCCTCACGGGCAAGGTAAATAAAGTCGGTAAACACTTCCGCTCCAAAGCCGATATGTTCGGCGTGTCCGTCACAGGCAAGCTCAAACGCTCAGACTTCGGCGTCGATAAATACGGCCCAATGGCCGACGATATCGAAATCATGGTCGAAGTGGAATTTCAGAAAGAGGGGTAGACCACTGAATTGACTTCTCAATCTTTTTCAAAGTATTGATGAGTATATTAGTTTTAGGGACACATCATGTTAAAATTATTTTCAGCAATATCATTAACCTGCATCTTAGCCACAGGTTGCTCTAACGAATACAAACCGCCATCTGAGAAGCAACAGATAAAGACAGCCCTATTGGTAGATGAAGCAGCCAAAGATTTGTATCAAACAACTATAACAAAAGATCCGAACGATGTTGAAACTATTTGCCGTACTGCGTCAAAGTTCATGGAAGGTCTATATGATAAAAAAGATAAATCCAAAAAGGTGAAACGCGCATTAGAGAACTGGCAAAATGAACTGATGCAATACAAATGCTATGATACAAAATTGATTGAGAATACAAATGTAGCCAAATACATGACAGGTGTGGAGATATGGGGTCAAGCACACACGAAGTCAGCGAACGTTTTAGCTCAAAAAGAAAAAGAAAAAGAACGAACTTCCAGAGATTCATTTAATCACTGCAGTATCATATTTACAGCAGGTAATAAAGAAACATGGCACTGTCATGATGGTATGGGCCGCCGAATTCATCTTGGATTAGTTGAAGCTCAATTTCCAGATAAAAACAGACGTCCAAAATCGAATGGGGGCGGTCAAACCGTTACTACGGCTAATATAGAGGTCCCCCTTACAAACTGCGAAGAAATCAAAGTTTCTGTTCCAGGA
>JBMYWT010000041.1:0-25383 GCA_049607665.1 Maricaulaceae bacterium | reverse complement strand
TTTTCCTTTGAAATAAACAGGCGGACGTCCCGTATAGCTGGGCGGGTCGACCCAAGCGTCAAATGTTAGATTGGCGGGGTTAATGCCCTTTTGCCAAGTTGGCGAAAGAGAACTTCGCAGCCGTTCAAAATTATCGCCATACCCGACCATTCCGGCGGCAATAAGAAAGAGAGGCATAATAAAGCGCATGAAATATGGATCGCGCGGGGCAAGCGAAGCAATAGGCGTGGCGCGCTTAAGGTTTTTCGCGCCTTTGGCCGCTTGAGCAATGTGGCGTTCCCAAGCGTCAGATGACATGGCGTTGGTTGCAACGGGACTATCTTTAAGGGTTTGAAGCGGTCGATGGGATACGCCGCTATCTTTTTCAACGCGCCGCTCTGCGTCGGAACGCGTCGGGAAACGTGTCTTGAAAGCAGAAAAACTGGCCTTCACTGCAAAATAAAGCGTGAAAATAATCGCGATAGCCCGCCAAGGATCCCCTATGCGTTGCCATAGCCCTGTAAAGCTCCCGATAAGAAATAAAGCAATGACAAGAGCGGAAAGCGCGTAAATCGGCGCAAAACGTTCCCAAATCATCCAGCCGCGTGCATGCGCCGCGAGGCGCTTTCCGCGTTTTAGTAAGGCTTCGTGATTTTCAGTACGCATTATGGGGTGATTATAACCCTTTATGGATGGATTTACCTATTAATTTTGAGACATATGACAGCATAGGTTTAAGATGTCGTGACCCATTCTGGAATATGTTCGCTGTTTAAAATGTCTTCCAACGTTGGGCGTTCGCGAATAACGGCAAACTTGTCGTCTTTGACTAAAACCTCGGGGATGAGCGGTCGGGTGTTATATTGGCTTGATTGCGACGCGCCATAGGCTCCTGCCGTATGGAAAACTAAGAGATCGCTAGCTTCCATCTCGGGCAAATCGCGCCGCTTGCAAAATGTATCACCACTTTCACAAATAGGCCCGACAACGTCATAGCATTTCTCGGTCAGGCCTGTGCCAGGTGCTTTGACGGGTTCAATGTCATGATAGGCATCATAAAGCGCAGGTCGTAAAAGATCATTCATCGCCGCGTCAATAATCAGGAAATCACGCTCTTCGCCCTGCTTCACATATTCCACGCGCGAAAGCAGAACACCCGAATTTCCGGCGATCATACGTCCCGGTTCAAAGATCATTTCGACGTCCATATCGGCCGTCAACTTACGCACCATCTCGCCATATTCAGATGGTGGGGGAGGCGTTTTCGCATTATTTCCATAGGGAATGCCAAGACCGCCGCCAATGTCAAAGCTTTGGATATTATGTCCGCTGGCTCTTAACTTATGGATCAGTTTTCCAACTTTGGAAATTGCGGCTTCGAAGGGCGCTAGCTTGTCAATCTGCGACCCAATGTGAACATCTACGCCCACAATTTCAATTCCGTCCATTTCGGCGGCGCGCGCATAGGCGCTCTCAGCTTTGCTCCAAGCAATGCCGAATTTGTTTTCTGCTTTACCTGTTGAAATTTTCTCATGCCCGCCTGCGCTAACATCGGGATTAACACGAAAAGCCACAGGCGCTTTTTTACCCATAGACACGGCAACGTCATTAAGGCGTTCAAGCTCAGGTAGGCTTTCGACGTTAAAAACGCGAATGTTGGCGTCCAATGCCGCGCGCATTTCGCCGGCTGTTTTGCCGACACCTGAAAAAACAATTTTTTCGCCCGGAATGCCTGCTCTTAGGGCGCGCGCTAATTCTCCGCCGCTGACGACATCTGCACCTGCGCCTAATTTGGCGAGGGTCGCGAGAACGGCTATATTGGAATTCGCTTTAACTGAATAGGCGACAAGCGTTTTTTGACCCGCAAAAGCCCTGGCGAAAACGTCATAGTGACGTTCAAATGTCGCCGATGAATAGACGTAAACAGGCGTGCCTACATTTTCTGCGATTTCGCGCAGGGAAACGTCTTCGGCGAACATTTCGCCGTCTTTAAAATCAAAATGGCGCATAGTTAAAAGCTGCTATCGTCAGCTTCGTCTGTATCAGTCTGAGCGGGCGGGACAGGTTTGCTATCCTTTTTTGATCCCCAAATCGGCGGAGGCGTTTCCAGCTCACCTTTAATCCCGCATCCAGACAGGAATGAAGCCGCAAGAATAAGGCATATAAAACCGCGCATAAAACTCTCCGTGAATATGCTCTCTATCTAGGCAATTTAAATGGCGGCGTCGAGTCTGCATCTGCGCGTGCATGCGCTTAACGTAACTGTGATTAGGCGGCGGGCGGTCAGAGATGCTATGGCCTGTTCATGCGCGCATATTCCATACCCATTATATGTGTTTTTGCGGTCTCACATTTTGCTGCGGCGGATGATTTTGACCGGAAAGGTACACGCGGAGAGACCTATTGTTTCCCCGATAAATATGCTGTGAAAATAGTAGATAGGCTTGCGGATTTAAAACCGACTCGCCGCGATGTTGTTGACGTTAATCTCGATCCGAAGTTTTTTGTCCTTGACGGAGGTGGATTGCCAGATCGGTTTTTCTTGCGGTCAAAAACAAAGTCTGAAATTGATTTTACTATCACTACAGATGGTGATGTTCCCGATTTTTTTGATGTCATCAATGCCCAAGGCGAACAACGCGGAAAGAATGATTTGTGTATTCGAGATAAAGCCCGCATTGGCCGCCCCAATGATGATGAAGGACTTTATTTTGAAATGGGACTGACGCCATATTTTAAGAATACATCGGGTGTTTACGGTTTAGATCTTCTACGCGAGGGCACGCAAGATGGTAAAAAAATATATAAATGCATGATCCCAACGATAGCGCGTCTTGCAATGCCGAGTACGAATCATATTTCTGTTCGCTTTGATGATGAAGGCATAACGCCCATAATTTTAGCGATAAAAGATGGCGTATCAAAGCCAATCGAAACAGAGTTTTACAATGAAGCCTATGTTTTTGACGTATCACCCTTGCGAAAAAGGGGCGTAGACGAGGTTCATATCAAAGGCGGAAAACATAGCCTCGCGCCCGTGCCATCTGTGAAAACCATGCGCCGCTATGGGATTGGAGAGAAGAATGTCACCACGCAAGCGTATGATACAAGCGCATCAGCAACGGAAACCGTGACAGCGAAGTGATTTTAGGTTAGCTGAAGCTATGACCTTATCTCGTTTTCTATTACCGTCTTTATTTGCCTGTTCTCTCGCGTTGGGGGCTTGCCAAGCGGAAAAGCCAAAAGCCTCAGCGAATGCATCCGCCGCATTGAGTTTTCCAAGTGATATCAGTCCCGACCTTGCAGGACGTTTTTCCGCGCTCGCGCTCTCTTGTGTTCATCAGGAATATCCCAATAAAGTCTCCCGTACGATGGACAGTGACGCCGAAGTCGGTCCGCCGCGTGAATTGTTTCCTGTTTTTTACGGCTGTTTTGATTGGCACAGCTCTGTGCATGGGCATTGGCTCTTGGTGCGTCTCTTGCGCGTCGGTCCCCAAGATGCGGCGTGGCGGGATGAAGCGATTGCGAAGCTGAATCAAAGTTTCACAGATGAAAATATCGCGGGTGAGATCGCGAATTTCTCACGGCCTGCTCGCGGATCATGGGAGCGCCCCTATGGATTGGCGTGGTTCCTTCAGCTAACGGCAGAACTGCGAGAATGGGATGACCCGCAAGCAAAAATCTGGCTCGCGGCGCTTGAACCGCTTGAGGCCGACATCGCCGAGAGCCTTCGGTTATGGCTCCCAAAACTCGCTTACCCCATCCGTTTGGGCACGCATAATCAGTCGGCCTTTGCCTTTGGCTTGATGTTGGATTGGGCGCGCGTGTCTGGGGATGCTGAAATGGAGCGCCTGATTGTTGAACGCTCACTCACGTTTCATAAGGGGGATGTGAACTGCCCGCTCGCTTATGAACCCAGCGGCGAAGATTTCCTCTCGCCTTGCCTGATGGAAGCAGATCTTATGCGCCGTATTTTGCCTGCGGCTGAGTTTGAGACTTGGCTCACGAATTTCATGCCAAGCATTCCGACGGACGGTAGTGGCGATTGGCTCGCGCCAGGTATTGTTACGGATGCCAGCGACGGTAAGCTTGTCCATCTTGACGGCGTGAATAGTTCGCGCGCGTGGAACCTTTATAATATCGCGCGGGCTTTGCCGGACACCGACCCGCGCCGTGCGTCACTTGTGGCCGCAGCAAAAATTCATGCGGATACAGGCGTGGCGGCTGTGTCGGATGAGCATTACTCGGGCTCGCATTGGCTCGCGAGTTTCGCGACATATCTGATGACAGATCGCGGCGCGCCCTAATGCTTTCAGCGGCGCCTGAAATAAAGAGTCCCTGCAAGCTGATTTGCAAAATGGATTTAGAGAGCAGCCTTTGTGAAGGCTGTGGTCGTACGCGAACGGAAATCGCAAGGTGGATGAGTTATAGTCCCGCTATGCGCGATGTGATTATGCATGAATTGCCTGAGCGTTTGGAAAAGCTTGGGATTGATCCGCTAGCCGAGTAGGCTGCGCCAGCGCGCGACTTGTTTCGCCACTTCACTCGGGGCTGTTCCGCCATAGCTCGTTCGGCTGCTGGCAGAAGCGAGCGGCGAGAGAACACTGTAGACGTTATCTGTGATGCGCGGTTCAACGCTTTGCATGTCCGTTAATGAGAGCGCGTCAAGCGTTTTACCTTGGCTTTCTGCAAGGGCGACAATCGTCCCTGTCACATGGTGCGCATTACGAAACGGCATATCCAGTTCACGCACTAACCAATCGGCTAGGTCTGTTGCAGTTGAATAAGCTGCGCCTGCCGCTTCCGCGAGGCGGTCTTTGTTTGGCGTCATATCGGCGACCATACCCGCCATTGCAGCAAGACCGAGTGAGAGCGCTTCGAAGGCGTCAAAGACGGGTTCTTTATCTTCTTGCATATCTTTGGAATAGGCGAGGGGGAGGCCTTTCATCACGATCATAAGCGTAGTGAGCGCACCCATTATGCGGCCGACTTTGGCGCGCACGAGTTCGGCGGCGTCAGGGTTGCGTTTTTGCGGCATGATGGAGCTGCCCGTTGTGAAGGCGTCGGTAAGTTTCACGAACTGGAACTGCGCGCTTGTCCAAATGACGATTTCTTCGGCAAGGCGCGAGAGATGCGTGGCGCAAATGCTGGCGGCGGATAACGCTTCAAGGGCGAAATCCCGCGCGGAAACGGCGTCGAGTGAATTGGCCATTGGACGCTCAAACCCCAGTGCCTCTGCCGTCATATCGCGGTTAATCGGATAAGGCGTCCCGGCAAGTGCCGCTGCGCCAAGCGGGCTTTCATTCATCCGCGCGCGGGCATCGGCGAAACGTGAACGATCGCGCGTGAACATCTCAAGATAGGCAAGCATATGGTGGCCAAATGTGACGGGTTGCGCGTTTTGCAAATGTGTAAATCCCGGCATGATTGTGTCTGTGTTAATCGCAGCCTGATCGAGCAGAGCCGTTTGAAGCGTCGCGAGTTGCACATCAAATTGATCGAGATGATCGCGCACCCAAAGACGGAAATCTGTCGCAACTTGGTCATTGCGCGAGCGGCCAGTATGGAGGCGTCCTGCGGCCTCACCGATTTTATCTTTAAGGCGGCTTTCGACATTCAGGTGAATGTCTTCAAGCTCACGCGAGAAGGGGAAAGTGCCGTTTTCGATTTCAGCAAGGATTTCTGTCAGGCCTGCGTCAATCGCTTTGTGATCAGCAGCTGTGATAATGCCTTGCGCCGCCAGCATAGCGGCATGGGCTTTGGAGCCTGCAATATCTTGCGCGGCGAGCTTTTGGTCAAACTCGATGGAGACGTTGATCGCCTGCATCAACGCGCCTGGTTCTGCGCTAAATCGTCCGCCCCACATTTTTTGACCCGCTTTGGCTTTTGCGGCGGCTGTATTTGGCGTAGTGTCTGTGGCCATGATGATCTCGCGAATATTTACGGTGCCCAATGCCATCCGTGTGATGTTGCTTGTGGGCGTCTTTGCCCTAGCTGGCGTGATAATTCAATCCTGCCAAACGCCTAAGACGGGTTTAAAACGTTTTGCGCAAGCTAGCCTATCTAAATTAACCGTTCTCGAATCGGCGCCTCCACGCCCAACTCTTAGGCTTAAAACTTTGGACGGGGCGGCTGTTAAGCTCTCCGATATGGAAGTTGGTATAACACTTGTGAATGTTTGGGCGACGTGGTGTGCGCCCTGCATTGCGGAAATGCCCTCTTTGGATGCACTTCAGGCGGCGCGCGGTTCAGATAAATTTCGGGTTGTCCCCATTAGCCTCGACCGCACGCCTGAAGATGCCAAGCTTTGGCTGGAGAAAAACGGCATTACCCATTTGAAAAGTTTGCATGATAAAGATTATGCGATGCCGGGCCTTGCAAAATTGCCGGGCCTGCCAACGTCTATTTTTTATGATGCCAATGGCCGAGAACTTGCGCGTATTCCGGGTGAGGTAGATTGGATGAGCGCTGAAGCGCGGGCTCTGATTGACGAGCTTACAAAGTAACGTCACATTGGCGTATGGAAAAATTTGATACAATTTTTATGCGCGCCGCTGTACGTCACGGTGGAGAAGACGCGTTACGCTCGAAAATAGCAGAAGGCATATCGGATCACGATTTAAGTCATAAAAGCGATAACCGTTGGTTGGCGGAATTTACGAAACGTGTTTTTCAATCCGGATTTAGCTGGAAGGTCGTCGAGGCGAAATGGGAAGGGTTTGAAACCGCCTTTTGGGGGTTTGATATATCAAAATGCGCCCGCATCGAAATGGATGACCTTGAGCGCTTGACAGCTGATGCCGCTATTATTCGTAATGCAGGTAAAATAAAATCAGTCAAAGTGAATGCCCAAATGATACAAGCTATGACGGAACAAGCGGGGTCCGCGGATGCTTTTATTCGAGATTGGGCGGGTACTGATTTTATCGGCCTTTTAGAGTATTTGAACAAAAACGGGTCACGCCTCGGGCCTAATACGGCTTGTTATGCGCTGCGGTTTTCTGGTGTGCCGAGTTTTATACTCTCTAAGGATGTTGTAGCCGCGTTGAAATTTGCAAGCGTGATCGACAAAGAGCCGACATCAAAAATGGCGAAGCGCGCGGTGCAAGAGGCGTTTAATGTGTGGTGTGAACAAAGCGGCGAAAACTTAAGTTACGTCAGCCGTATACTGGCTTTATCAATTGATGCGGGTGGATAATGGAAAAGATTGAACGTCTTGATATCGCGAGAAACACGCTTCGGGCACATATTATTGATGGCGTGGATATTCAACCTGAGATGTATATTCGGCCTGCTCAAGTGCGCCGAGATTGGATGGACGAAGTTCCTGAGAGTTATATTTATCGCTGTATTCCTTTATTGGCGGCGAATACAATGGGGTGGGAACTTTTAAATCCCGTCGAGAGCCGTGTGTTATGGGACGGAGGTATGGCAGCTGAAAATTTGAAAACAATCACACGTAAACCCGGACAATTTACCGCGAGTTCACATTTCGGCAGCGGTATTGTGACGTGGTACATTCCATTTTTATTTCGCACACCGCCAGAACTTGGACTTTATGTGACGGGGCCTGCAAACCATGAGCATAATCATGCTGTACCGCTTGATGCTTTTGTGCGTACAGATTGGCTGCCCTTCCCCTTTACACTTAATTGGCGTGTAACACATGAAAATACGCCTGTAACTTTTAAAACTGGTGAGCCCTTAGCGCGGATTATGCCTTTTCCAATTAGTTTGATTGATAATACGCAACTTGAAATCGCGCAGCTTGCTAATGATCCTGGGTTCGCGGCCGATGTGAAAAATTTTGGGGTAGCCCGTAAGAAAAATGTGGAAACACAGCAAGAAAATGCCGTAAGTGCAACAACGTCTAATACACTGCCGACTACGGAAGGCGTTTGGAATGCTCAATATGTGAAGGCAAAAAGCGCTTTACCAGATAATGGCTATGTGCCGCATCAAACAGTTTTTCGTCCAAAAAAACCTAAATAGAAAACCAACTCACGAGGGGCAATTGGAATTCCTATGCCATGATTCGAATTCGCTTGGTTTTGCTTAGTTGAGTTTATTGGCTGTATGCGGAATAATAATTCATGTTATGTTAACCATATATATGATTGATTTTGTTAATTTTTGACGTCTTCTCCACAACAAAATTCATGCATAACTTGGCAGTTTCAAAGTTTAAGCGCCTAGTGAATTTATGACGATGCATTTACAAAAATTATCCGTCGGCTCGACAGGCATAGAGTCGCTAATGGAATGGCAAAACCATGTAGTTGAACGCCGCATAGCTCAAGGGCAGTCGCCCTATCACGAGCATGTAACGCGTATGTTCCCGAAGCAGAAAGAGGCTTTGCTTAATGGCGGGTCAATTTATTGGGTCATCAAAGGTCAAATGATGTGCCGAAATCGAATTGTTGGACTTGAAGAGGTAAGGCGTGAAGATGGCGCTCGGGCTTGTTCCATTTTGATGGAACCAAAGTTAATTGCTGTGCGGCCTGTGCCAAGACGTGCTTTTCAAGGGTGGAGATATTTGAAAGCCGAAGATGCGCCGGATGACCTTACGGAAACAAGTGGTGGTGTGGAATTACCACCAGAGCTGCGTAATAAGCTTTCTGAACTTGGGGCGTGGTAAATTTTAAAGCAAAAACCAAAGATGGCATAAAAAAACCCCAGTCAATGACTGGGGTTTTCTGTATTTATAAAGGCGAGCTTAGAATGTGTAGCGCGCTTTTACGTAGAATCGACCACCATTAAAGCCCATTGGTGATTGCTCTGGGTATTGTTGACCAAGGCTTAGCTGATCTGGGTTTTCATCTGGATAGTTGTCCAAGATGTTTTGTGCACCAACAACTAACTCAAGACCATCACGGATTTCAGCGCCAATCTCAGCATCGATTGTGAATTCACCGCCAACAGTGCCTGTACCATTTTGTGTGTCTTCCCATGGGCCAAAGTAGTTTGCACGTAGAAGACCACGCCACATACCTTGCTCGTGGTTGAATGTCATGTTGCCGCGCCAGTTTGGAAGAGCGTCTTCCAGAGCTGCACGACGACCTGCACCAATAGGAGCAATCGTACCTACATTTGTTACGTTTGTATCAGTGTAGTTAGCAGCCATAACAAATGATGATGTGCCTTTACCAAGATCGATTGGAGCTTTGGCAATGATATCAACACCTTGTGTGCGTGTTGAGAATGAGTTTGTAAAGAACTGGAATTGTGTCAGATCTTCAAAACCTGTGTAATCACTACGTGTCAAAGCGCCTGCAGCTGCAAGCGATGAAATCGCAGAGTTTACGGACGTATTGTCGTAGCCCGCTGCGCCTGATTGAGCCGCTAGGAAGTCAAGAGCATCGATAAATTGTACAGATTCCGATGTGGCAATCCGATCTTTAACTTTGATATTAAAGTAATCAACCGTCCAGCTGATTGGACCTGTGCCAAAAGCAACACCCGCAGAAATGTTATTGGCTGTCTCAACGCCAAGTTCAGGACGTGCACCGAATTGATCTTGAAGGAAGTCCGCAGCCAATTGACCTGGATTAGAGCTTAGTGGAATCGTGCCGCGGTCAATTAGAACGCCGTTAACATTTTGTGTTGTTACGTTCGTTACATTGGCTTGACCAGCAGTTGGCGCATGGAAACCAGTTGAGTAAGTCGCGCGCAATGTAATGTTATCCGTTGCACGGAACAAACCTGCGACTTTCCAGTTTAATGTGTCACCGAAAGCTGAGTAATCTTCATAACGAAGAGCTGTTTGAAGCGTAAAGGCTTCGCTGATGTCAGCTTCTAGTTCGCCAAAGATGCCGATATTGTCTTGGCTATTGGTTGTGCTGCGTGAGAAGCCACCAAAACCGTTAGAGCTCGATGAGAAACCTTGATCAGCAAGAGGACCTAGTGCGAATGACGCTGCATCACCAGCTGTGATATCAAATGTTTCTTCGCGGTACTCAGCACCGAATGCGATGTTCAGGTCAGATGCCCAACCTTCTACAGGAACGCCATAGTTAAAGCTTGCGCTTAGGCCAACTTCTTCTTGCTTATACGCGCCAGGAACGAAGTCACGTGGTGTGTTCGGGCCGAGAGAGGCGTTAATTGTGTTTTTGATGAAGAAGTCTGTGTCTGATACGCCATATGAGGCTGAGATATCATAACCAAGACCATTGCCAAAACCAAGTTCTCCACGGAGACCACCAGCAACAGAATAATCTGTGTTGTTACCGCCAAAGCGTGGAACAAAACCAGAAGGAATTGTTTCTAGGAACGAGAAGCAATTCGCATCAGCTGTAACTTGTGCTAAAATCGTTGGATCTGGGATAAGACCGTTAAGCGGGATGCCTGCGGGGCAAGATCCGCCTATGCCAAGTCCGTCTAGATCACCAACCAGAACAGATGCACCGCCATTAGCGTCTGCTGCGCCTGTTGCGTCAACTGTTGGGCCAGCATATACGCCGCCACGGTTTGTTGGATTGCGGAAGAAGAAACCGCCTTCAACAGTACGTGCTGCATAGTTACCGAAAAGGTAAAGTTCAGCGCTTTCGCTAAGTTCATAGCCAGCGTTTACGAAAAGTTTGAACTGATCTGTAAGGTCTGGTGAACCCCAATATTGTGGAACTTCGCTTGTGTAAGAGTTCACAGTTTGGAAATCTGCAACAGCAGTGTTGCCCGCTGCGATAAGTGCAGCAACGTCACCACGAACAACTGAACGGACTGTGCCATCAGATTCGCCATATTCACCTGTCAAGTTGACGAAGCCTTTATCGCCAAGAGGAAGGCCGATATTACCGGCGATTGAGTACTGATCGCCATCACCTTCATATGTTGAACCATATTCAACAGAAACAGCGCCGCCTTCAGCAGAGTCTTTAAGCTGGAAGTTGATAACGCCAGCAATCGCATCAGAACCATACTGTGAAGACGCGCCATCACGAAGGACTTCAACTTGCTTTAGGCCGATGGAAGGGAAAACAGAGACATCAACACCTTGCGCGCCATCAGAGATGCCACCACCAAGGAATGAAATAACGGAACCACGATGACGACGCTTACCGTTCAAAAGAACAAGTGTGTTGTCAGGTGAAAGGCCGCGAAGGTTGGCTGGACGAATAATTGTCGCCGCATCTGAAATAGGCTGTGTGTTTACATTGTATGAAGGTACAACCGTACGAAGAAGATCGCCAATGTCGCCTGCGGCTTGGTTTGTGAATTCTGTACCAGAAATCACATCAACTGGTGCAGGCGTATCAGCCGCTGAGCGAGCCGCACGGCGTGTACCGATTGTAATGATTTCGTCTTCAACAGCGGCGTCGCTGCTCTGAGCATAGGCCGGGGCGGCCAATAGGCTTGAAAGCATCGCGGCGGAGGCTGTCAAGGCAAGTGCTGACTTCAATGAGAAGTTTTGCATAATTATATCCCTTGGATTTCTAAGTTTCTTTGAGATCTCTGTAAGATCTGGGAATTCCCCTACGGCGTAGTTTTATGTCCTACAACATACACTATCAGTGCTAGAGCGAATTTATTTGAAGTTGTTGTAAAAATAGCACAATTTCATTGGAAATTACTATGAATTTAGCATGCTGTAAAAGAATGTTAAATTTGAATGACAAAATATAACGTGTAGGCCGTATGTATGAGCAATTTAATTCTTAAATATGCATCTGAATTCGATATTCCGGCCATCAAGATATTAATGGAAAAGGCTATTCGAGAATTACAGGCCGGGTATCTCTCGCCAGAGCAAATAGAATCTTCATTTGCTGGCATGGGACTGGATACGCAGCTTATTGCGGATCAAACCTATTTCTGCGTGATGGATGGTGAACTCCTTGTTGGTTGCGGGGGCTGGTCACGGCGCGCGACGCTTTATGGTGGCAATCATAGTGCGGGCCGCGATACGCGCTTGCTCGACCCGCAAACTGAGCGCGCCCGTATTCGCGCTATGTACACCCATCCCGATCACGCCAAACGCGGCATTGGCCGCATGATCTTAACGGCAGGCGAAAAGGCCGCCAAAGCGGAAGGGTTTACCGCGCTCGAAATGGCGGCGACACTTGCGGGGGAGCCGTTCTATAAGCGCTGCGGATATAGCGTGGAGAGCGAATGGACGGATGATAACGGCGCGGTGCTTGTCCCGCTAAAGACTATGATCAAAGACATTTAAGCCTTTGATTTGAGGGCTAATCTAACGCGCCTTTAAAACACGTTTCGTTGAAGCGGGATGTTTCGCCAAATGCTTCGCCGTACGAGTCGGTCGAGTTGTAAGATCGCCGCCGCAATTTGGGCAAATATCATTTACGCAATCTTCGCAAAACGTACATTCAAATGAACAAATGCGGGCGTCTTTCGCGGACGGACCTAAGTCTTTATCACATATTTCGCAATTGGGTCGCATCTCTAACATCGGTTGCTCCTATTTGCGCTTAATTGCGCAATTATCAATCAGGCGAACGCCTCGGCAATGGGCCGCAATCAACAACCTCGCAGGTTTTGTAATCGGGCCGTCTTTAATCAGTGTCAGGCTATTGGGGCCAGCGGCACTGATATAATCAATACTCTCAAAGCCTGCCGCAAGGAGTGCGTCTTTGGCCGTTTGTGTGGCTTCGTCAATCGAGATGCCGTCCGCCATTTCCGACGCGCATTGGCGCATAATCACGTTTAATTTACGCGCGATGGTTAGGCCATCTTCGTCAAAATATTTATTGCGTGATGACAGTGCGAGACCAAATTTATCCCGTGCAATCGGTGCGCCGACGATTTTAATCGGCATGTCTAAATCTTGCGTCAAGCGGCGGATCGTTGCGAGTTGTTGATAGTCTTTCTCTCCAAACACTGCCACATCAGGCGCGACGCGGTTCAGCAGTTTCGTGACCACCAGAGCCACACCCTCAAAAAACGTCGGCCGATGATCGGTCTCTAGTCCCTCCGCCACGCCGCCGACTTTAATATGTGTTGCGTGGTGGGCATTATACATGCTGCCTTTGCGCGGAATATACACGAGGTCACAGCCCGCACTCGCGAGTTTCGCGACGTCGTCGTCTTCGGTACGCGGATAGGCCTCAAAATCTTCGCCAGGCGCAAACTGTGTGGGGTTGACGAAGATGCTCGCAACGACCTTGCTCGTGTGTTTATGCGCCAAGGTCACAAGCGATAAATGACCCGTATGCAGCGCGCCCATTGTCGGCACAAAACCAATCGTCTCGCCGCTGCCGCGCCATTCCCAAATTTGGGCGCGGAGGTCGCGCTGCGTGCGTACAATAATCGGGGGCTTGTTCATAGTAAACGAATAGTCCCTTTGTACGGCGGTCACAACATGATTGCGCGTGAATATCCAAGAAAATTAACTTTGGCTTTTAAAGCGCATCAACATGCCTAATGCCGTATTGACAGCCCTAAATATTTCTAACATAGGGCGCGCAGATGGTGCCTTCAATGATGGGGGCTAAGAGGGAATTCGGTTCAAGGCCGAAACTATGCCCGTAACTGTATGCCGATTGCGGCGGCCAGATGCCACTGAATGTTATGTTCGGGAAGGCGGCCCAAGCGATAATCGGTAAGTCAGGAAACCTGCCATCGCGTCGTTCGTCCGAAGGCCGGGTCAGCCTCTCGCGAATAGGGTTCCCCTACGTAGCGACAGTCATAACCTGTAACCGCGCCGACGGTTGCAGCGTTGTTTTATTGTCGTTTTAGGCCCGTTCGGCGGCGTGGCCTATTGGAAATTAACATGTTTAAACATACACTCTTACTCTCTGCTGCGCTCCTCTCTGCGCAAACTGCATTAGCTACCAGTGTGCGGCCAGAATCCGATTTTGTTGAAGTGACAGCCATGCGAATAATCGACGCTGATGATGCGACTTCGACTATTACGGTATTAACCGAAGGAGAATTGGCAATCCGCAACACGCCTTATGTTGCCGATCAACTTCGCGCTGTTCCCGGCGTGGCGCTCTCACGTTCGGGGGCTGTAGGCGGACTTACGCAAATTCGGATGCGCGGCGCGGAAGCAAACCATACGCTTGTTTTACTTAACGGCGCGGAGGTTTCTGATCCTGTCACAGGCGAAACTGATTTCGGGCTTTTGTCAGGTCTGGGATTATCTCACATAGTTGTCGCGCGAGGCGAGCAATCCGTTCTGCACGGATCGGACGCGATTGGTGGAGTGGTTGCCCTGGAAACTAAAACAAGCGGCCTGCAAGGCGCAGTGGAATATGGGGCATTCGATACTAAACGAGGCCATATCGCGTATGGTGAGAGGTATCACAATAAAAATTACGAACTTGCAGCATCATTCTTTGAAACGGATGGGGTTGATACGGCTGGCCTCGGCGGCGAAAAAGATGGCTCTGATAGTTTTTCATTGCTGGGTGGCGGCGAGTTTGAAATTACTCCCGATTGGACGTTAGGCGGTTTTGCCAGCTATCGTCAAAGCAGCGTCGAAACTGATCCTGATCTAAACTTTGACGGTGCATTGGATAATGCAGACCGCGTTTCAAATTCAGATCAATGGGTATTGAGCGGCAATGTCTCGGGCGAAACAGGCCGTGTATCACATGAACTACGGGCCAATGTCGGTGAAACTGTACGAGAGAGCAAAGCTGATGGTGCTTTTACAGACGAAACAACAGGTCAGCGTACAAAGCTCAGCTACAGCCCGTCTATCTTGTTCGGGTATGATCAGCCGGTCTCAATTATTGATGACGATACCCCCCGCTTTTGGGGTGAATATGATAACTATATGCGTATTTCGGGTATTATTGACTGGGAAAGCGAAGATTATGAGCGTGTTGACACCAACACAGTTTTTGGTGACCCCAACCAAGTACGAAGCTTTGATAAAATCGGCGTAGCCGCAGAAGTTCGCGCAAATTACAACAATGTTTTGTTTAATGCGTCTGTTCGGCATGACGATAATGAGGGTCGTTTCGAAAATGCTACAACGTGGCGTGTCGGCGGGGCGTATAAATTTGACTACAATACAAAAATTCGAGCAAGCTTAGGCAGTGGTGTTAAGAACCCAACGTTCACTGAACTCTACGGCTTCTTCCCTGCAAGCTTTATCGGAAATCCAAACCTAAAACCTGAAAAATCCACAAGTTGGGAAATTGGCGTGGATCATGGGTTTGGTAGCTTCGCACAGGTCTCATTGACATATTTTGATGCGCAGCTAGAAAATGAAATCACGACCAATTTCACACCGTCTTTCCTTTCTACCCCTGCAAATTTGACAGGCAAAAGCGAACGTTCAGGCGTTGAGATTGGTGTAAGTAAGTATTTTCGTAATGGTGTATCTTTGACAGGCGCCGCGACGAAAATTTCATCTGAGAATGACAGTGGCGACGATGAAATTCGCGTCCCTGAATTCACAGCTAGTGCGGCTTTGAACTGGGACTCGCAAAGCAAAGACGGCTTTCGCGCGGGTCTTGCGGTTGATTATGTCGGATCCCAAGACGATCTGAACTTCGGGACATTCCCAGCGCAACGCGTTAACCTTGATAGCTACGCTCTTGTCTCTGCTAGTGTTGAGTATCCTGTTTTAGACCGTCTATCGCTTACTTTGCGTGGTGAAAACTTGCTCGACGAAAAAGTCACCGACGTGTTCGGTTACAATGGCACAGGCGCAGGCGTCTTCTTCGGATTTAAAATCCGCTAGGCCGTCCTGCATGCCCCGTGATAAAGACGCATAATGCGGTATTTATTCGGAAGTCTATGTCTGATTTTGGGGGCGTGTAACGCGCCCCTAAAACCTGCGGCTGTCTCGATACCCCTTAACGATCAGCCGCAGCGTATCGTTAGCCTTGATTACTGCGCGGACCAATATGTCCTAAAGCTCGCAGACCCCGAACGCATTGCTGCCATTTCGCCCGACGCGGTCAAAGCTTTTTCCTATATGCGCGACGCGGCCAAAGCCCATAAAACGGTACGGGCTAGCGCTGAAGATATTCTCCTTTTAAAGCCTGACCTGATTGTCCGTGCCTATGGCGGCGGGCCGAATGCGGCTGCGCTGTTTGAGAGTGCGGGCATTCCCGTTTTGAATGTCGGCTGGGCAGGAGATTTAAACGGTATTTCTCAAGTCACGCGCGACATGGCGATTGGCCTCGGTGTACCGCAGCGTGGCGAAGAGTTAGTGACCGAGATGGAAACGCGTCTTGCGGCGGTGAAAGCAAAGACCACCGCGCGGAAAGATGCGCGCTCCCAAGCCCTTTATATGACGCCAACGGGTGTCACGGCAGGGCCGGGGTCTTTGGTCGATGAAATTTTGGATGTGGCTGGCATTGATAATTTTGAAACGAAAAGTGGGTGGCATTCTCTGCCACTAGAGCGGTTGATATTCGAACAACCTGACATGGTCGCCGCCGCTTTTTTTGACGATGAAAATAGCCACAAGGGCGCGTGGAGCGCCATGCGCCATCCCATCGCCCGCGCGCAAATGGAAGGCCTCACCGATGTGCAGCTCAAAGGCGCATGGATGACCTGTAGTGGTTGGTTCCTGATGGATGCTATCGAAGAGTTGGCGGAAGGCGCGACAACAGACGCGCAAATAGCAGAGCCATTATAATGCAAGACCGTATTCTCATTCCTGCGCTGATCGCCGTCAGCCTGATGTGCCTCTTTGCGGCCTGTCTCTTGGGCGCGACCCCGATGAGTATCTCGCGCATTTTCGCTGGACTGTTCGGCACAGGGGACGTCACAGACAGTCTCGTGATTTGGCAAATCCGATTGCCGCGCGCTGTGGCCGCTTTTGTCGTAGGTGCTGCTCTCGGCGCAAGCGGGGCGGCGCTGCAAGGGCTCCTGCGTAATCCACTGGCGGAACCTGGCGTGTTAGGTGTTTCGGCGGCGGCGTCTTTGGCGGCGACATTCACGCTTTATTATGGTCTGATTAGCGTCAATAGCTGGGCGCTCCCGATCGCCTCGATCATTGGCGCATTGATCGCGACGATCATCATCACCTTCGCTGCCATTCGCACGCAATCCGTCGTGACGTTGATCCTGATCGGGGTTGGTATTTCCAGTTTCGCAGGCGCGCTGATGAGCCTCTTGCTGAATTTCGCGCCCAACCCGTTTACGCTCGCCGATATGATTGACTGGGGATTGGGCTCGGTCGCGAACCGTAGTTTCGAAGACATCGGATTTGCCGCGCCGTTCTTAGGGCTAGGATTACTGATTTTATGGACATCCCGCCGTGGCCTCGCGGTTCTAACATTGGGCGAAGAAGCGGCCAGCGGTAGCGGTGTGAACCTAAAACGCTTGCGGGTTTTAATCGTTCTGGGATCGGGCCTTGCTACGGGCGCAGCGGTCTCGATTGCTGGCGCGATTGGATTTGTCGGCATTGTCGCCCCGCATGTAATCCGCCCTTTTGTTGGCCATGATCCCGCGCGGTCTATCTTGCCATCGGCTTTGCTCGCGGGGATATTTCTTGTGCTGGCCGATATTGGCGTACGGATTATTCCGACCCATAATGAGCTAAAACTCGGCGTCGTCGCAGCGTTGATCGGCGCGCCAGCCTTCATCTGGATCGCGATGCAAAGGCGGACGCACTCATGAGTGATTTTGGCATGAGTAATTTCGGCATGAGTAATCTTGGCATGAGTGTTTTGCGCGTAGATAATCTGACTGTCAAAGCGGGCGAGGCGGCGCTCGTGAAGGACGCCTCCTTTACCCTTGCATCTGGGACGCTTTGCGCTCTGCTAGGGCCGAACGGTGCGGGGAAGACGAGCCTTCTTCGCGGTTCTCTCGGTTTGACTTCGCCCGCGTCAGGGCAGGCTTTTTTAAGTGACAAAGCCGTCAGTGCCATATCGCCGTCACGCCGCGCGCAGCAAATTGCATATTTGCCGCAAATGCGTTCCCTCGCATGGCCAAACATTGTCCGCGATGTTGTAGCGCTCGGGCGGTTCTCTCATGGCGCGCCGCTTTCGCGATTGAAGGGCAAAGACAAAGACGCCGTCGACCGCGCGATCGAGGCCTGCGATATTGGCCATTTGGCTAGTCGCCGCGCCGATAGCCTGTCGGGCGGGGAGCTAGCGCGCGTGCATTGCGCCCGCGCTTTCGCGGCGCAGGCACCATTGTTGATTGCGGATGAACCTGTCGCCGCGCTCGACCCGCGTCACCAATTTCGCGTCATGGATATCATCCGAAAGTTTGTCGATGATGGCGGCGGCGCGCTTGTCGTGCTGCATGATATTAATCTGGCGGCGCGCTACGCTGACCGCTTGATTTGGATGAAAGACGGCGAAATATTGGCGGACGGGACGCCCGAAGAGACGTTAACGGAGGAGCGCCTCAAAGATATTTACGGCATTAAAGCACGTGTGAACGGAGAAACGGTTCACATCGAAGGCGCGGCTTAAGCTTAAAACATGACAGCGATTTAATTTGGATTACGCTTGTAGTCCTGTATGTAGATTACGAACGTAGTCTATAGGCGAATTATGATCCGTATTTCCCAATCCGAACTTGATGTGATGGATGTGCTGTGGCGTGAAGCCCCGCTGGCGGCGAGCGATGTGATTGACCGCCTTGAAAGCACAAAAGATTGGAGCGGGCGTACCGTTAAGACGTTGCTCGCGCGCCTTGTCGAAAAAGGCGCGTTGTCGACTGTTCAAGACGGGCGGCGTTATCTTTATACGCCGCTGGTGACGCGCAAAGCCTACGCCTCCAATGCGGCACGGCGATTATCGGATCGCCTCTTTGGCGGTAAAGCCGCGCCTTTGGTGGCACATTTGGCCGAAGGCGAAGGCCTTATGCCTGATGATATCGCCGAGCTGGAAGCCTTAATCGTAGGTTTGAAGTCATGAGCGTAAACACTTTAAACGAGCGGGCAGAAATGCTTGCCGTGTGGGCAGGGCAAACAGGTCTGGCGATTGCCGTATTGGTGATTTTCATCCTGATCATCCGCCGCCCTGTTGCCAAATACTTTGGCGCAAAAGCGGCTTATGCTTTATGGGCGTTGCCTTTGCTTAGGCTGTTTATGCCTACGATTTCTTTACCGTCTTGGATGAGCTTTCAAAGCCCCTCAGCGCCCTCGAATATAGCGGTAATTTATCCGCCTAATCTGGAAAGCGCATATGCGCCAACGCTCATGGTTGACCCTGCTTTAAGCTGGATGAGCTATGCCGTATTGCTTTGGGTCATTGTGGCTTGCGGGCTTATTGCGCGCGGTCTTTATCGCCACCATAGCTACCGTCAAATTATTATGAAAACTGCGGTAGAGGTGACGCCTGATGTAAAAATAATGGCGGATGATATTGCGAAAGCTATTGGCCTTAAGAGGCGCGCGATTATTCGCGTGTCAGATAAAAATGTCGGCCCACTTGTGATGGGTGTGATGTCGCCCTGCATTATCCTGCCTAAAAACTTCACAGAGCATTTCACGTCCCAGCAACAGCAGCTCGCGCTTTTGCATGAAATGCTACACATTAAGCGCGGCGATCTTTGGGCGGCGTTTGCGGCCTTTATCTTTGGCGCACTAAATTGGCCGAATCCGTTCATGCGGATTGCCGCCCGCGCCTTTCGTCATGACCAAGAAGCGGCCTGTGATATGTCAGTTCTGAATCACCCTATATCGAAGGGCGCAGACCGCGCCTCTTACGCCCAGACTTTGATGCAAGCGGCAACGCTTCGCTCATCGACCCCCGCCGAGATGCCACTCGGCCTTTCTATTCATCACCCGCTAAAGGAGCGAATTATGTCTTTGAAAAACCCAACCCCCACGGCCCGTCTTCGGCCACGCTTGATCGGCGCCAGTGCCATGGCCGCCGCCGTCATGCTCACCGTGCCTTATTCGCTTGCTGACCCTGCCGAAGAACTTGCGGGTAAAAGCGTAAAGACTCATTCCATCATGAAAATTGTCACAAATGATAATGGCGAGAAAACCAAGAAGACGATTGAAATTACCAGAAATGGAGACACAATCGAAGCTTGGGAAACTAATGAATTGACGGGAGAACGCCGCGAACTCGAGGCGTCAGAGCTTGGCAATATGGATATTCAAATCAAGGACTTTAACGGTAATATGAAGCACAATAGCGATATGGATGTTCATGTTATGACAATGTCTGATGATGTTACATTTCACAAGGATGCCATCGCTGAGATAATCAAGTTAAAAGATAATCATGATGCAGATGGAATGCACATAAGAAAACGTATTATTATTAATGGTGACCATGGGCAGATTGTTATGCCTGAGGATTTGCAAAAACATGTGAGTTCCGAAAAGAATGTTTTTGTGGTGAAAATGAATAAAGACGGCCAATACCATTCTCGTATTGCAACTGAGGCTAAAATCGCGGCGGCTTTGTCTTTATTGGGCGATGAAATGGAGGGCGAAGAGATCTCTGAAGATGTTCGCCGTAGCCTAAGAAAAGCGCATAAAGCGCTTGAGAAGGCGCAACGAAAACTTGACGCCGAGAAATAATCACTCATTTTCCTTTAACACATAAGGCGAAAATAAGGCACGCTTTGTCAAAAGCGTGCCACATTGCTCATCCATTCATTTACGTCTAATAGAAGACCTGCGTGGAGGCTGAGTATGGCAAAAATTTATCTCGTTGATGATGACGAAAATATTCTCACATCTGTATCTATTTTCCTCGAAGGGGAGGGCTATGAAGTTCGTACCTTTCATGACGGCGTTAGCGCGCTTGAGGTTTTAAAGTCTAGCCCGCCTGATCTCGCAATTTTTGATATTAAAATGCCGCGTATGGATGGCCTTGAATTGCTCCGCCGCTTACGCCAAAGCTCCAACCTTCCTGTGATTTTCCTGACGTCAAAAGATGATGAAATTGACGAAGCTATCGGCCTGAATATGGGCGCGGATGATTATATTAAAAAACCATTCTCGCAGCGCTTGCTCGGCGAGCGTATCAAGGCGGTTCTGCGCCGTGCGTCTTTGACTGATATTGAAATGCCTATCCCCGAAGAGGGCGATACAAAGGTCATTCGGCGCGGCAAGCTTGTGTTGGATGCCAATCGTCATGCCTGTTCGTGGGATGGAAATCCTGTGCGCTTAACCGTGACGGAATTCCTCATCATCGAAGCGCTCGCTAACCGTCCAGGTTTTGTGAAATCGCGCGATCAGTTAATGGACGCTGCCTATGATGATCAGATCTATGTTGATGACCGCACAATCGACAGCCACATAAAGCGCCTGCGTAAAAAATTCCGTAAACACGACAAAAGCTTTGACGGGATTGAGACACTTTATGGTGTGGGCTATAAATATAGAGAGGCCTAACCATAGGAGGCTCTGTTTTGAAATTCCGTAAGGCTGCAAAGCGCGCTCCGAAAGTGCGTAAAATTAAGCGCCGCTCCGTTTTAACGTCCAATCTGACGCGGATGATCTTTCTATCCAATTTCATTGGCTTGATCATTCTTGTTGTGGGGGCATTAGCGCTTAATCGTTTCGAAGATAGCCTCGTCGAAGCACGGCTAGAAACATTGCAATCCCAAGCGTCAACTATTGCCTCGGTAATGGCGGATGATGCGACGGGATATGGATTGGCCGCCAATTTGGATGTGGAAAACGCCAAAGACGTTTTGGGAAAACTTGATCTCCCTGAAAGTTCTCGCGTTCGCCTTTTTGATAGATCCGGCATGAATCTCGCCGATAGTGCAGCGCTCTCAGATGGGATTACAGCCTCAAAGCTTGCGCCGGCTAAAAGCGCGCGCCCAGCAGCCGTTAAACAAAATGTCTGGAAGGAAAATATTCAACTTCCTGTGCAGGAGAAGCTCCAAGATTTACCATGGCGCGTGAAAAAACGTGAAAGTCTGCGTCGCGATTTGAAAGACGAGATTAAAACGGCTTTGGACGGTAAGGTCATGGCAGGTCAGCGCTATGATAAAAACGATGATTTGATTGTTACGGTTAGCCAACCTATACGCCGCGTCCAGCAAGTTGTCGGCGTGATTACGCTCGAATCAACAGATGTTACGAGCATTGTGAACGCCCAAAAAAGAGCGCTTGTGCCGATCATATGGCTGGCGGCACTGGCGGCGCTTTTATCGTCATTAGTGCTTACCCTGTTTATTGCTCTACCGGTTCGGCGACTCGCCCGCGCGGCGGAACGTGTCGGGCAATCTTCTGTGCAGCGTGACCCTATTCCTGATCTCTCTCGCCGCAGAGATGAGATTGGTGATCTCTCACTTGTGATGTCGGATATGACTCATGCGCTTTATGGGAGGATGGATGATGTGGCGAATTTTGCCGCTGATGTCGCGCATGAGATTAAAAACCCGCTTACGTCTTTGCGTTCGGCGTCGGATACACTTCGCGGTGCACGCACCGCAGAACAACGTAGCAAGCTGCTTGATATCATTGAAAATGATGTTGGGCGCATGGATCGTTTGATTTCTGATATCTCCAAAGCCTCAAAAGTGGATGCCAATATTGCCAAAGATACGGCGGAAATTGTGGATGTTACAATCGTGCTAGATAACCTCGCGGAATTTTACGATGCAGCGCAGACGGAAACCGGCGCGAGCGTCGTGTTTGAAAAAGGTATTAATAACACGCCGCTTTACATTAAGGCCTTCGAATCGCCTTTCGCGCAAGTTCTGCGTAATTTGATTGATAATGCCCTGACCTTTAGCCCGAAAAACGGCGTTGTGACCTTGCGCGCCTACACAGAGGACAACGTCGGTGACGGCGTCGAACGCGTCGTGATTTCGGTAGAAGATCAAGGACCCGGGATCCCGCCAGAGAACCTTGAGACCATTTTTGAGCGGTTTTATACGGAACGTCCAAAGGGCGCGCAATTTGGCTCTCATTCTGGCCTTGGACTTGCGATTTGCCGTCAAATTATGTCGGCGCATAGAGGTGAAATTTTCGCGCAAAATAGCGAAGTCGATGATGTGATCACGGGCGCGAAATTTACCATAAGGCTCCCGAGGCAGACACCTGCTCAATCGTAAATGTCCCTAGCGGTTAATAGCCCTAAGCCGACGGTATAATCCAAAAAACTCTCTATTCTGCGGTTTTTTAACTTTTCAACACGTTCATTTCTTGATTAAGTGATCTTCCGGTATTGCGGATAATGATGATGAAACAGGTGAATTTGTGATTGGATTAGTGATTGTCACGCATGGACAATTGGCCGTAGAGCTTCGTCGTGCCACTGAACATGTTGTGGGCCCACAAGAGAATATGGAAACCATATGTATTGGCCCTGATGATGATATGGAACGCCGCAGGGATGAAATTCGCGCTGCTGTTAAAACTGTTGATAGTAAAAATGGCGTGATTCTTTTAACGGATATGTTTGGCGGAACGCCGTCTAATTTGGCCATTTCTATGCTCAATGCCGGCAAGGTTGAAGTGGTTGCGGGCGTTAACTTGCCAATGTTAATTAAGCTTGCCGAAGCGCGAAATACCTCAAGCCTTATGGAAGCGGCTGAAAAAGCCAAAGACGCCGGGCAACGATATATTGCGATTGCGTCTAAAATATTGGCAGGTGAAACGTAAACCCCATGAGCGCACTCTGCGATAAAGAAGGCGCCATCATCAAGCGCGTTACATTGATTAATAAACGCGGCCTTCATGCACGGGCGTCAGCAAAATTTGTGGCCTGCGCGGAGCAATATGATGCCGAAATTCATGTGACGTCACATAATGACGTTTGCGCGGAAACCGTTGTCGCAGATTCGATTATGGAGCTGCTTATGCTGGGTTCAGCTTGCGGTGAGGATATCTCCATTTCCGCCATTGGTTCTCAGGCACAGGCCGCCGTTGACGCGCTAAGCGCGCTTGTGAATGATCATTTCGGAGAAGGCGAATGAAGTTTTCTTTCCTATCAAATAGCCTACTCATGGCGGCGTTACTTTTATCAAGTTGCACAACGTCCAAAACATTTAACCCCAAAAGCCAATACCCGCCTGATCCGTGGGTGAAGGGTTACTCTAATCCTGAAGACTGTCTCGGCGGAGAACAGCTCGCGGCTATAGATTTTGCCCTGCCGGATTACCCTCGGCGGGCCTTTAATACGGGACGACAAGGCTGGACGATCGTGAAACTTGATGTTAACGCGGATGGCTTGACGGAAAATGTGGATATCGAACGCGCTTTGCCCGATGGATTGTTTAACAGTAATGCAAAATCCGCTGTTAAAGAGTGGCGTTTCCAACCGCCAAAGGACGGTGCCTTGCGTGATTGCCGCGTGCTTTTACGCTATCGTTTTGGACAGGTCAGCCTCGGCGGCTAGCGTGCTTTTTGTGATTAACCGAAATTAAAGCGATTTCGACTATTTTGCTTATCAAATGAGGGCAAGAAATGTCAAAATCACTTATATTACCCGTGATTATGTCGGGAGGAGCGGGGAGCCGTCTTTGGCCGCTCTCACGCATAGCCATGCCAAAACAGCTTCTACCTTTGGTCACAGATAAGACCATGGTGCAAGAAACCGCGTTGCGCCTTAGCGGGAGTGATTTCGCGGACCCTGTTTTTATTTGCAATCAAACTCATGCCGCACCCATCACTCAGCAAATGCATGAAATGAAGCGCGATATTGGCGCGATCATCACGGAACCCGCTGGGCGAAACACTGCCCCTGTTGCCGTTATTGCGGCGCTTCATGCTCAAAGCCTAGGTGAGGATCACTTAGTGCTTTTAGCGCCAGCCGATCATCATGTTACTAACCCTGAAGCCTTTCGCGAGGCTGTCACTGCCGCCATTCCAGCAGCCATGTCTGGCAAACTTGTTACATTTGGCATTACGCCGAATTATCCCGAAACTGGGTATGGCTATATCCAACAAGGTAACTCCATTGGAAATGACGTTTATGATGTGAAAGCGTTCCGAGAAAAACCCGATGCCGCGACGGCGCAAGCTTATGTGGATAGCGGAGAATATGCATGGAATGCGGGTATTTTCCTGTATAAACCGAGTGGACTTTTGGCAGAAATAGAGACTTTTGAACCCGATATATTACGCTACGCTAGCGAAGCGCTTCGTCTTGCGAGGCGTGAAGGTCTTTTGGTGCATTTGGATAAAGAGACATTTTCAAACTGTCCGTCACAATCTATCGATTATGCTATTATGGAGAAAACAAGTCATGCCGCTATTGTTCCCTGCGATATTGGCTGGAATGATATTGGATCGTTCTCTGCGCTTCATGAATTATGCAAAGATGGTAATGATATGGCGACTGTCGAAGGCGTTATAAGTGTTAATTCGCAAAACTGTCTTGTGAAAACAAACGGCCCGAGGGTTAGCCTTGTTGGCGTTGAAGGGTTGGCAGTGATCGTCCAAGATGATGAAGTTTTAGTGTGCTCATTAGAGGCTGCACAAAAAGTCAAAACTGTTGTAGAGACTTTAAAGGGCGCAAATAAAATATATAGATTATAGTGCTGTGTAGCCTAATTTTACAGTTGCGAGTATTTTTAGGCATTGATAGGGGCTGCCTCTCTAAA
>JBMYWT010000040.1:0-26516 GCA_049607665.1 Maricaulaceae bacterium | reverse complement strand
CACATATCCTAGGGACCTTAAATACTCCATCGGGAGTTGGCTCTGTTCAGACCGTGGTCTGTTTAATTCCGACGCCCACCTGAAACTCAGGTTCATGGGGATTTGAACGCCTTCACGGGTTTGTGGGGCCGTCACTTTAATTTTACCCCGCCTGTGCGGGATGATTGTGATAGGTGATCCGTATCTTGGACATCAAAACTCAAAAAACACGGGCGAGACACGCCGCTAAATTACGGCGCGCAGAGCTTATGGCCGCCGATGATTTCGATATGCTTGCCAGCTCGCTTGGCCTCATGGAGCATTTCCCAGCTATAGCCGCGCGCGGCGCTGTGATTGGCGGGATCTGGCCACTACCAGGCGAGATTGATCCTCGGCCTCTTATGCGGGCGCTTTCTGATTTGGGACATAGCCTCGCGCTACCCTGTACACCCCGTAAAGGAAAGCCGCTGACCTTTCGCGCGTGGACACCTGGGGATAAACTAAAAGGCGGGCCTTACGGGACGTCAGAACCGTATCCCGAACGTTCAATCTTGCGGCCTGATTTCGTCCTCGTGCCAATGCTGGCCTTTGCGCCGTCGGGCGCGCGCCTTGGTTATGGCGGCGGGTTTTACGACCGTACATTGGCGGAACTGCGCGCAGATGGGCGCGATTGTTTTGCTTGTGGTATTGCTTTTGCGGGCCAAGAGATGGACACACTGCCCACGGATGAATACGATATTCGCCTCGACGCTATTTTGACGGACAAATTTTACAGGACATTTTAATGCGCTTTGCTTTTTTTGGAGACATTGTTGGCCGCGCAGGACGCAAGGCCGTAACCAGCTATTTGCCCGCGCTGCGCCGTGATTTGCAGCTGGACGCCGTTGTCATAAATTCTGAAAATGCGGCAGGCGGCTTTGGGATTACGCAATCCACTTCTAATGAGTTATTTGATGCAGGCGCGGATGTGCTAACGCTCGGCAATCACAGTTTCGATAACCCGCAAGGTATCACGGTGATCGATAATGAAACGCGCGTGCTACGGCCGTGTAATTATCCGCAAGGCACAGTACCAGGACGCGGGGCAGGGCTTTATCAAATTGGAAATTTCAACCTGCTTGTGATTAATGTGCTGGGCCGCGTGTTTATGGACGCGCTTGACGATCCGTTCCAAGCCGTCGACCGAGAGCTAAGCGCTGCGCCTTTGGGCGAAGTGGCCGATGCTGTAATTGTCGATATTCACGCCGAAGCGACATCTGAAAAACAAGGTATGGGCCATTTTTGTGATGGGCGCGCGTCTCTCGTGGTCGGTACGCACCAACACGTCCCGACAGCGGATACACGCATTTTGGACGGCGGCACGGCCTATCAAACGGACGCGGGGATGTGCGGCGATTATAACGGCGTGATCGGCATGGAAAAAGAAGAACCTCTGCACCGTTTCACCACCCGTATGCGTAGCGGGCGCTTCACCCCTGCCAGCGGCGCGCCGAGCCTGTGCGGTATATTCGTCGAAACCAATGCGGCAGGCAAAGCCATACGCGCCGAGCCTATCCGTATCGGCGGCTCACTTATGCAGGCACGCCCAACACTTTAAGCCCTATATAAACCGTATGCTGCGGGCGTATTTTGACAGTACGCAATTTACCCCTTACCGTCAGTACGCTTATGTAGGGATAGGGTAGAGGGCGGTTATGGATAATTTAAGTTTCATTTTTGAAAAATTACAACACATACCAGATCAACTTGTAAAATTTACGCCGAGCGTCTTGCTGGCGTTGATTATCTTTATTGTTGGGCGAATTATCGTACGGCGCGCCTCGAAAACTGCGGCGACATCTGTTCAAAAGTTACCAAATATTGACGAAACATTAGGACGCTTTCTGGGCTCACTTATTCTGTTTATTGGAATGTTTATTGTGATTGTCATGGCGTTGAGCGCGATGAAGGTGAACATGGCCTTTATTGCGTCCATGTTGGCAGCATTGATGGTGGCATTGGGCTTTGCGCTCAAAGACTCTCTCGGGGATTTTGCCTCGGGGGTCATGCTCGCATTATTTACGCCCTTTAAGGTGGGCGAAGATGTTGAAGTCGCGGGCGAGCGCGGCGTTGTTGTCGATACAGGACTGCTGACGACGCGCCTTGTGACGCGCGATAATATTGAAATTAACGTCGGTAATGGCGCGGTGTTTGGCGGCACAATTAAGAACTATTCCGAAGATGGTAAGCTACGTCTCGATATGGATGTTGGCGTTGCCTATGATGCGGATTTGAATAAATCGATCAAAACCCTTGTGACAGCCGCAAAAAAAGACACACGCGTTTATGCTGACCCTGCGCCTTGGGCAAAGGTCACAGCGCTTGGCGATTCGGCGGTTAATCTTCAGCTCCGTGTTTGGACTGATGCAGAGGATCACCGCAAAGTTAAAATGGAGCTCTCGAAATACATCAAAGACGCGCTCGATAAGGCGGGAATTGAAATTCCATATGAGCATGTAACCATTATTAAGAGAGCTTAGGTCATGACGCATTTACTTAATTTCCTAACGCAAGTTACGCCTGCCATGCAGGCAACAGAAATCGCGCCTGACGCAGTAGAGGCCGTTGCAAATATCGGCCCCGCTCTGATGGAAGATCCAGCTGCATTTGCGCAGCATTACGGGAATATGGCGGTTGAAAAGACGGTGTTTTTTGTGCCGAAAATATTGGCGGCCTTGATTGTCTTATGGATCGGTTTTTGGATCGCTAAGAAAGTTTATAATGGTCTAAACAAATTCTTCGGTAAGAGCAAAACCCTTGAGCCTATGATTGGTAACCTCGCAGCAAAGGCGGCGAAATATGCTGTATTGCTTGCTACATTTTTGGCTGCGATTTCTATGGTGGGGGTGGATGTTGCCAAGATATTCGTCATTTTATCTGCGGCTACGCTTGCGATTGGCCTCGCGCTTGAAGGCTCTATGGCCAATGTGGCGGCAGGTTTGCTCTTGATTGTTTTCCGCCCTTATAAAATTGGCGATTATGTTGAAGTGGCGGGCGAAGAGGGCGTGGTTGAGGATCTTAATATCTTCACGACGACGCTCCGTACGCTTGATAATATCAAAGTGATTGTGGCCAATAATGAGGTGCGCGGAGGCACGATCCGTAATTTCTCATCGCTTGGAAAACGTCGTGTCGATGTTGATTTTGGTATCGACTATGATGACGATATGGATAAGGCGATTAAAATCATCAAGGATACAGCGGCGAAGCATGCTCAAGTTCTGTCTGAGCCTGAAGGACCATGGGCCAAGGTTTCTTACTTAAATAACAGTTCTGTAGATATTCAAATGCGCGTTTGGTGTGATACGAATGATTATTGGGATGTGCGCTTTGACCTTCTCAAAGATATCAAAGAAGCGTTTGATAAAGGCGGCATATCAATTCCTTATCCGCACTGTGTTGAAATTGAAAAATAACGAAATTATCTGGGCCGCTTTTGCGGCCCTTATGATATGTGATGACCATATGCTTGACTGACACGTAAAACGGCCCTTGCTGTGTTCGCGCCCTTATCCTAGAACACGTTCAACATTTATTTTTTGTAGGGGATTCCTATGGCAGGTCACTCCAAATGGGCCAATATTCAGCATCGTAAAGGGCGCCAAGACAAAGCGCGCTCTAAGTTGTTTTCGAAATTGTCGAAAGACATCACAATCGCCTCCAAAATGGGCGGACCTGACCCGGACATGAACCCGCGTCTGCGTCTCGCGATTGCTAACGCCAAGGGGCAGTCTATGCCCAAGGACAACATCCAGCGCGCAGTTGATAAAGGCCACGGCGCAGACGGAGCAGACTATGAAGAAATGCGCTATGAGGGTTTCGGCCCGGCGGGCATTGGCTTCATTGTCGAAGTCAGCACGGATAATAAAAACCGCGCAGCCATGGAAGTGCGCACGGCGTTTTCGAAAAATGGTGGGAATCTCGGCGAGAACGGCTCGGTCAGTTTCATGTTCGACCAAGTCGGCGAGATTACTTATCCGCTAGAGATTGCGGATGAAGACACAATGATGGAAGCAGGCATCGAGGCCGGCGCAGATGATATCCAAACTGATCCGCCCAATGATGACGAATATAATGACTATGAGCCTGTGCACACGATCTACACGGCGCGTGATG
Source organism: Maricaulaceae bacterium (assembly GCA_049607665.1). Taxonomy (GTDB): domain Bacteria; phylum Pseudomonadota; class Alphaproteobacteria; order Caulobacterales; family Maricaulaceae; genus Fretibacter. The sequence continues at coordinate 22,382 of JBMYWT010000040.1, read as the reverse complement.
ATTTGGGCGCAGTCGCGGGCGAACTTGAGACGACATTCAAAGAAGCGAAATCCGTGAACCTGATCTGGAAAGCGCAAAACGAAATTGACCAGCCCGACAAAGCGAACTCAATTATGAAACTTTTCGAAGCGCTTGAAGACCTGGATGACGTTCAAAATGTCTACCATAATTTCGAAATGAGCGAAGCCGCTATGGCGAGTCTCGAAGCATAACAGATAATTTGGTAAGCCTTGATGGCGGGTTATAATCACGATCAAACAATTAATGCAGCTCTGGCTGCATTAGCGCAAGGTGACCTTAGTGCGGCATATATTTCTGGGTTGAAAGCAACGCAAAAACGCGCTGATGATGCAGAAGGTTGGTCTGTTTTGGGTCTTGTTTTGGCGCGCCAAGGCGAAGTTCATCAGGCGAAATCAGCTTTAAATAAAGCCATTGAAATGGAACCGCACGAACCACGTTGGCATCTGCATTTAGGTTCCATGCTTCATGAGCTTAATGATTTTGTTGCTGCTGAAGGCGTCCTACGTAATGCAGTCGAGCGCTCAAATGGGCATGTTTCGGCGATGTTGCCGTGGGCACAAACCTTGATGAGTTTAGGGCGTGCAGGGGATGCAGCACAAGTTTATGGACGTGTTTTACAAACAGCGCCGAGTCCTGATGTCTGGATCAAAGCAGGTGATGCACTTTTAGCCTCACAAGACAGTGTGAATGCGGTTTATGCTTATGAGCAAGCCTTTAGTGACCGTGACAGGCCTGATACACTGACATCTGCTATTGCTGATTTACACATCATGTTAGGTCAATATTCGCAGGCGGAAAATTATAACAATCAATTGCGATCCAAGAAGCCGAACGATCCAGAGACGGGTTTGCGCGCAGCCAATTTGCTGCGCTGGAAAGGTGATTTAACAGGCGCGCGAGATCTTCAAAAAGCATTATGGGGTGAAAATAAATCGCATGCTGGACTTACGGCTGCTATGCTGGAAGAGGGTGAAACAGGTGTTTTATTATCCGCCAAGACTATTTTAGATGATGAAACGAATAGTCTTAATAATAAGCGTCGTGTTGCATTTGCGTTGACGTCATATCACGATAAAATCGGAGATGACGCAGCGGCGTGGACATATGCTGAACTCGCGAACTCTTTGTATAATGATGTTGATGTTTCGGAGGGTAACAGCTCTATGGACGTCGAAGCTTTACGAGAGCTTCTATCTAAGGCGATTATAGCGTATCATCTTATTCCTGATGGCGACGTGTCCCCGGTTCAAATGGTTTATCAAATTGGCGCGCCGCGTTCTGGTGGGTCATTATTGCAAACTATTTTATCGCGGCATGAGGGCGTTAAGTCGGTTGGTGAACGCGGAGCTCTAATGGGGTGGTTGCCACAACTCTTAGATGACCCTGAAAAATTAGCTAAAATGATTGAGCAACTTGCTACTGCTGACAAAGCGGGTATGGAAAAATCACGAGGCAACGCTGCTATCTATATCGATAAAACGCCGCATTACGTTGTGTTGGCGGGATTGCTAGCGAAAGTACACGGCGGGTCAAAATTTATACATAGCTATCGCTCGCGTGAGGATATGGCGGTATCGCTTTATTTTCATGAATTTGGCCGTGAGTTCCCATTTGCGCGTAACCTTAATGATATCAAAGCTTATCTTATCTTTCATGAAGAAGCTGTTGCTGCATGGCGCGAGGCAGGCGTTGATATTATTGACCATGATCATGATGCATTTGTTGCTGATACAAAAAAGAGACTTGAAGGTTTGTGTGCCGCTCTATCGATGACTTATACAGATAGCTTATTGGAGCGTTCAGAAAACGATGAGGTTGTGCGTACCTTTAGTGCGCGCCAGGTGCGCGGTGATATTACATCTGCCTATAAAGGCCGAGGTATGCGGTATAAGGCAAAATTAGACGCGGTTGGTTTTTAAGAGCTTACGCTTGCGCTTAACTCTCATTATGACTGGACTTTTCCGTTAAAACGCCTAAAGCGGGCCGCAAATATGGGTGCGCCCATGCCCGCTATTATCAGAGACCGATATGACAGATTCTATTAAAACGCTGCGTAATGTGGCGATTGTTGCTCACGTTGACCACGGCAAAACGACGCTTGTTGACAAACTCCTTCGCCAATCTGGCACGCTGGATGAACGCGGCGAACGCGAAGAACGCGTGATGGATTCAAATGACATCGAAAAAGAACGCGGCATTACTATCCTTGCGAAGAACACGGCGATCCGCTGGAAGGATGCAGAGAACACAGATTGGCGCATTAACATCGTCGATACACCAGGACACGCCGACTTTGGCGGCGAAGTGGAGCGCGTTCTCTCGATGGTCGATAGTGTGGTTTTGCTCGTTGACGCCGTCGAAGGGCCGATGCCGCAAACAACATTTGTAACCAAAAAAGCGCTCGCGCAGGGCCTAAAGCCTATTGTTGTTGTCAATAAAATTGACCGTGTTGGCGCGCGTCCTGATTGGGTTGTTGATCAGACGTTTGATCTCTTTGACCGCTTAGGCGCGACGGATGAGCAGCTTGATTTCCCTGTCGTTTTCGCCTCTGCGCTAAACGGCTGGGCGAGCGATGTGTCGGACACAGAAGGCACAGATATGAAGCCGCTATTTCAAGCGATTGTCACTCACGCGCCCGTGCCTGATGTTGACCCAGACGGCCCGCTACAGCTTCAAGTCTCTGCGCTTGATTACAATAGTTATACGGGCGTGATCGGTGTGGGCCGTGTTGTACGCGGTACGATCCGCAAGAACATGCAAGTGATCGTCGCCGACACAGAGGGCAAACAGCGCAAAGCCAAAGTGCTTCAGCCGTTCGGTTTTATGGGCCTAGAGCGCGTTGAAATGGACGCGGTTCATGCGGGCGATATCGTGGCCTTCACAGGCATTGATAAGCTCGGCATTTCGGACATGATTTGTGATCCTGAAAACGTGGATATGCTCCCGCCGCTCACTGTGGATGAGCCAACAATTTCGATGACCTTCCAAGTGAACGACAGTCCCTTCGCGGGCCGCGAAGGTAAATATGTCACCTCGCGCAATATTAAAGACCGCCTTGATAAAGAGCTTATTCATAATGTGGCCCTGCGTGTTGAGCAGCTTGATGACGCGGATAAATTCCGTGTCTCTGGCCGTGGTGAATTGCACCTCTCGATCCTAATCGAGAACATGCGCCGCGAAGGTTATGAGCTGGCGATCTCTCGTCCGCAGGTGATTAACAAAGAAATCGACGGCGTAATGTGTGAACCGTGGGAAACACTCGCGGTTGACGTCGAAGCCGATCACCAAGGTTCCATCATGGAGAAACTAGGGGAGCGTAAAGGTAACCTCAAAGACATGGTGCCAGACGGCAAAGGGCGCGTGCGTTTGGATTATGAAATTCCGACGCGTGGTTTGATTGGTTTCCGTTCTGAGTTTCTAACCCTGACATCAGGCACAGGCCTTTTGTATCATAACTTTGACCGCTACGCGCCGCGTACAAAGGCGGGCATCGGCCGTCGCCAAAAAGGTGTTCTCATTTCAAACGGCACAGGCAAAGCGGCAGCTTTTGCGCTGTGGAACCTGCAAACGCGTTCTAAAATGTTCATCGGTCACGCGGCTGAAGTTTATGAGGGCATGGTCATCGCGATTAACGCGCGTGAAAATGATCTGGTCGTGAACCCGCTTAAGGGTAAGCAGCTTACCAATGTTCGCGCCTCTGGCACGGATGAAGCGGTTGTTTTGACAACGCCGATTAATGTGACGCTTGAATACGCGCTTGAATTTATCAATGATGATGAGTTGGTTGAAGTGACGCCAGAAACAATCCGCATCCGTAAGCGCTACCTCCTAGAGCATGAGCGCAAGAAAGATCAGCGCCGCATGGAAGCCCTCGAAGCGGAAGCAGGGTAAACCCAATACCAAAAAGAAGGCTAAGTCTTTAAGGGCTTAGTCTTCGACTTTGATCGGCGGGCGATTATAGCCCCAAAGACTAGCGGCGGATTTGATAAGGTCGGATTCTTCGCGCAGATATTGTTGGTCGCTAAGCGAGACTTGCACCATAGCATCGAAAATGTTTTCAACATAAACATCTTCTGAAAAAATGGATAATGCTCGTAAGACAAAGGTATTTTTCCGCGGCCCATTTAAGGCTTGGATGATTGAGTTTTCATGTTGTGAAAACCAATGACGTAAGTTGTCGCTACTTTGTGAGGGGTAGCCAAATAGTGTTAGAAGTCCTTGTCCTTGCTGAACAAATTCTGCTATTTCACGTTCCTTCACCTTGTTATCAATTATGACAGCAAGCGCGAGCGGCATTAAAATATCGTCTATTTTATGTATGCTTTGGGTCATCTCTCTAAGCTATGTATAATCATAAAATGGTAAAATGTCGATAGTGCTGTCAGTCCAAGCATTATTGCGCGTTATACAAACAATGACGGTCACTTGTTCTCGCAAGGTTATAGCCATTGGATATAATTTTTTGAGTTTCTTCCGTGTTTAAATCAAGCGCAGGATTGCTATGGTTTAAATGAATGAAGTGAATTTTTTTACGTTTTTCTATTAGTAATGTGTTGAACCGTTTCATTGATGTTTCAATCGTGGGGTGAGGAATTTTACGCATGTCGCGTCCGGGGAGTTCCGCGCCGCTATAGAAGGTTGCATCTAGAAACAAAATATCCGCTCTCTTAATATAATTTTCGATTTGTTTCGCGCCAGAAACTTCATCCCACTCATGCCAACTATCAATATCGGGTAGGTAAACGGCATTCTTACCTAAGGTTTGGATTTGGTAACCGACAGTTTCTGTGAACTCGCCCCTGTGCGGAACGTTAAATGGGGTAACCTGTATGCCCTGTGCAAGATGGACCGGCTCTGCGCTACGAATGGGCTTAAGTTTTATGTTCTCCAGTGAGATAAGTAAATTCCACGGCCCATTTTCGCGCAGGAATTTCCCCATTTTAGGCATAGCATAGACGGGAATGTTTTTCGCGCCCATAGCTTCTCGGCCTAGAAAGGCAAGTCCTAGGTAATGTCCCATATGCCCATGGGTTAAGAAAATCCCATCAAGACGAAATGCTGTGGTCTCCATTATATTGGCAAGGGCGTAAGACTGTTCGGATATGTCAGGCGTTGCATCAAAAAGATAACGCTCACCATTTTTGTGATTCACAAGCCCTATTGAGGTTGCCAAAACGGCTTGTTCAGGGTCTTGCCATGCAGGGTCACCATGGTTGCCGATTTGTGGTTTTCCCGCATCTTGGCCATGCCCAAGCACAATAAGTTCCACGTCGCATTGTGGCTTTATGTCGTCTGCCGGAATAGGCGCAGGGCTATCAGCCGATATTTGCGTTTCAACCGTTTTTAACGTGTTTCCAGGCGCCTTATTATCACATGCTGCCGTGGTGAGAGATAGGAAAAGAAGGCTTAAAAATTTCGCGAATATACGGTTCATATTTTATTCGATTCCGTTTAGGTATTGAGCCAGACATAATAAAAGGGCGATCATGCTGACATTATTTGAAATTGCAGCTCTGCTGCTTGTTCTATCGGGTCTTTTCTCTTGGCTCAACCATGCGTTTTTCAAGCTGCCTCATACGATTGGGTTGTTGTTGATGGCGCTTCTGGCGTCATTTGTATTGCTTGGTTTGCAAGCGGTATTTCCAGCCCTAGGTCTGACCGATACATTGCAAAGCGCTATTGGGCAGATTGATTTTAACGCGACTGTCATGAACGGTATGTTGGCGTTTTTGCTCTTTGCGGGCGCATTGCATGTAGATCTTGGGTTTTTGAAATCTGCGAAATGGGCCATTGGCTCTATGGCCACAATAGGCGTTGTTCTTTCGACCTTTATTATCGGCACAGGGTTTTATTATATCGCGAAAATCTTCGGTATAGAGTTGCCATATACATGGGCGCTTGTGTTCGGGGCCTTAATTAGTCCAACTGATCCTGTTGCCGTTTTATCAATTTTGAAAACAGTGAACATGCCGCATAGCCTAGAGGCGAAGATTGCGGGTGAGAGCCTGTTTAATGACGGTGTTGGCGTTGTTGTCTTCACAATCGTTGTGGCGGTTGCTGTAGGCGCTGGCGGGCATGGCGGCGCGCATATTGATGCGGCCCATGTGGCGGAGCTTTTCTTTGTTGAGGCTGGCGGAGGCGCGCTCTTGGGCGCGTTTACGGGATGGCTGGCCTACCGTATGATGGCAATGATTGATGAACATGCGATCGAGATTTTGATCACGCTTGGTATCGTAGCCGGGACATATGCCCTCGCGCAGCGCTTACATCTCTCTGGTCCCATTGCGGTCGTTATTACGGGTCTTATGGTCGGCAATAAAGGCGCAGAATTCGCGATGAGTGAGCATACGCGCACTTATTTGTTTGGCTTTTGGGAGATGATCGACGAGATTTTAAACTCGGTTCTATTCTTGCTGATTGGCCTTGAAATCCTAGTGCTTGGCATCTCTCCGAAGTTCGGATTGATTATGCTTGTGTGTATTCCGCTGGTTTTATTGGCGCGTTTTGTGGCCGTATCTGTGCCTATGCGGTTTTTGGGATTGTTCAAAACATTCACCAAAGGCGCGATTCCTGTTCTCACATGGGGCGGCGTGCGAGGGGGTATCTCTGTGGCTTTGGCCTTATCCCTGCCAGAGAATGAATATAAACCGCTCATATTAGCAGCGACTTATGGCGTGGTGATATTTTCTATTGTGGTGCAGGGGCTTACGATTAAAGGCGTTGTCAAAGCTAAGATTGATCCTGACCTGATTTAAATTGTATCGATTTTAAGCGTATTGGTTGTGCCAATATGCCCGAAGGGAATGCCGGCCGTAATCACAATGCGGTCACCTGATGTGACGCCCAATTTATCTTTGGCAACCTGACGCGCTATCTCGACCATATCATCAAAGCTAGAAGGGTCTTTGGTGACAACGGGCATAACGCCCCAAGACAGGGCAAGACGGCTCGCTGTACGGGTGTTAGGGGTCAGGCCAACGATTTGGCAGGGTGGCCGCTCACGCGAGATACGCTGTACGGTGGAGCCTGATGCGGTGTAACCTAAGGCCGCTTTACATTTCAAAAGAGCCGCAATACCGCGTACGCTATTACTCACAGCATCTTCAGAGGTTGCGTCAAGAGAGAGAGGGCGGCTGGCGAAGTAATTCCAAAATTCAGGATCGGATTCTGCTGCGGATATAATGCGGTCCATAATCGCGACAGCGGTCGCAGGGTGTCGCCCAACGGCCGTTTCCGCTGATAGCATAACGGCATCTGCGCCTTGGTAAATCGCTGTGGCAACGTCGGAGGCCTCGGCGCGTGTCGGTGTGGGGGCGTCGATCATGCTCTCTAGCATATGCGTTGCGACAATAACGGGTTTGCCAAGCGCGCGTGCGGCGCGGATGAGTTGCCGCTGCACAACGGGAACACGCTCGAGTGGGAGCTCAACGCCAAGATCACCCCGGGCAACCATTGCAGCATCGGCAAGTTCTAAAATATCATCAAGCTCTTCAACAGCAGAAGGCTTTTCAATTTTGACGATGATCCCAGCTCTATCACCGACAATAGCACGGGCCTCTTTAACGTCTTGTGCGTTTTGCACGAATGACAAGGCAATGAAATCTACATCTTTCGATAGCGCGAACTTCATATCCACACGGTCTTTTTCGGTCATCGCAGAGAGGGGGAGAGTAACACCGATAACGTTGATGCCCTTTTTGTTTTTTAAAATCCCCGGGACATCCACGCGGGCTTTCATTTCTGTGCCGTCGTTTTCTAATATGGTGACGAGCAATTTCCCATCATCAAATTTTAGTTGGTGATCCGCTTGAAGGGCTTTGAATAATTCTGGATGATTTATGGGAATAGTGCCATTCGTATCAGTGGTTTTGGCTAGAACAAGCGATACGGTTTCGCCGTAATTTAACGTGATAGCCCCGCTGTCAAATTCGCCTACCCGTAATTTGGGGCCTTGCATATCGGCAACGATTGTAATGGGGGTTTCAGCCGCCTGTTCAATGGCGCGAATGGCTTTGATTGACCGTGCATGGTCTTCATGGCTGCCGTGAGAGAAGTTTAGGCGGAAAGCATCTACGCCTACATCATGGAGTAGGCGGAGTGTATCGGGCGCCGCGCTTGCGGGGCCAATGGTAGCTAAAATTTTTGCAAGGCGGCGGCGCATAATATCCTTCGAATCTTTTTAAGATGAAGGTGAGCTTACCTGCCTTGCGAGATTAAATATAGTCTAGCACTTAGAAGAAGGGAGTTTAATCGTGTCACCAAGACGAATTGAGAAGTTCTGGTCAATTCCGTTCATCATTTGGACGTCTTCAATATTAGTGCACAGGTTGCGCGCGAGAGAGTAAACTGTGTCGCCTTTGCGGACCGTATGGAACATAGAGTTGCTAGATGGCTCTGGTGTGTATCTTGCCGGACGCTGTAGCGGAGCTGTCGGAGCAGTCTGACGTACAGGCGTATATGTGCTCTCTGAGTTTTGCATCGCTTGATAGCCGGGAGTTCCATAACTGTCAGGCATTGCAGCGTCAGTTGGAGCAACGACCCGTGACGGGAATGTCGTCGTCGTTTGCGAATTTGCATAGAGGGGTTGAATCTGTCGATTTGGTTTATCGGATGAATAGTACGCTGGTGTCACCTGAGCGGACTGTTGTGTGATCGGGATAGTGACGGGGTCACAATTTACCGTCTTATCGCCAACACCATAACCAAGAGCTCCTCCAAGAGCGGCCCCTGCGATGGTGCCTTTTGTCCCGCCAATGGCTTTGTTGCCAATAACAGCTCCCGCTGTCCCACCTACAGCACCGCCAATGAGTTGGTGGTTCATTTCTTTACGTAAGCAGCGGTGATCCAGACGTGTATAGCTGGCTGTTGATGCGTATGTTGGCTCTATTTGTGAGCTTACAGGCGTATCAACACGGCGATAACCCGCATTTGTTGTATTCATTGGACGGTATGTATCTGGTGACGTTACAACGCGATTGTAACTACTCGAACTCGCTTGCATTGTGCTGTTATTCGGTTGTGAATATGTTGTGCTATCATATGTGGCTTGCGTGGTTTGAGGGACTTGCTGTGCATATTGGGCTGGCTCGGTCGCCATATTGGCTGCATAAGGGGAGTCACCCTTGAATTTTGTGCTATGCTGATAATGTGGGTTTTCTTGTGCTGTTGCGCAGGCGGCCACCAGTGTTGTTGTAGCCAACAATAATGTAAAGATACGTGCAGACATAGGATATCCTTCAAAAATACTTTGGTGTTACTCTCCGCAATTATGGCTAATATTTCCTTAACATAGGAACGTAATCACATTTTTGTTGTATTTTGATTTTTTGCATACACACGATGTAATTGGATTTGTTGACCCTTTATAAAGCCTCCTATTATAATTCTCATGTATTGAATTTGGGAGACTGACGTGAACATCAAAACGAAACCTGTAGAATATAAAGATGGTGGCCAAACCTGTATTGGATATATGGCATGGGATGAAAGCTTTGCTGACCCCAAGCCTTGTGTGATTGTCAATCATGCATGGGGCGGGCGTGATGGCTTTGCCGAAGACAAAGCTATTCAAATGGCGGCAGCGGGCTATGTTGGCTTTGCGCTTGATAATTATGGTGATTTGGCACTTCCCGAAACAGTTGATGATAAAATGGCTTTGATGGGGCCGCTTAAAACTGACAGGAGTGCTTTATTGAAACGTCTGAAAGCTGGCTTCAAAGCTGCGAAAGCCCAGCCCGAAGTAGACGGCGATTACATGGCAGCGATGGGGTTTTGTTTTGGCGGCTTATGTACGCTTGATATGGCGCGCGCAGGCTTGGATCTGAAGGCCGCTATTTCTTTCCATGGCCTGCTTGACGCGCCGGAAGATGCTAAGGCTAAAAAGATTAAAGCCAAAGTGCTCGTGGCACATGGTTGGGATGATCCTATGGCCCCGCCAGAGCATGTAACGTTGCTTGGCGAGGAACTAGCGAAGGCCAAGTGTGATTGGCAGTTACATGCTTATGGTAATACGATGCATGCTTTCACAGTACCAGAAGCGAATAATAAAAGCTTTGGAAATATGTATAATGCCGATAGCGAACGCAGAGCCTGGAGCGCAACGCAAGACCTTCTAACCGAGGTGTTTGGAATGCACGGCGTATCCGCCTAAGCCGAGGCTTTATACAAACCTTACGGTAATTCTCTGGAGGCCTTCGATGCCGCCAGAGAGTTCATCGCCAACAATAACAGGGCCGACGCCTTCGGGCGTGCCCGTGTAAATCAAATCACCAGCTTGTAAGTCCATATCTTGTACTAGGCGCTCTATGATTTCCTCTACGGACCATATCATATTGGTCAATGCCGAAGACTGCACGATGTCGCCGTTTTTACGCAGCACGATATGCGCGCCCGATAAATCCACATCACCTGCGCGCGTGATCGCAGAGCAGGGGGCCGAACGGTGAAAGTTCTTGGCTCGCGCCCATGGACCGCCAGACTTCTTGGCCTTTGATTGCAAATCCCGCCGCGTTAAATCAATCCCGACGCCATAGCCGAAAATTCCGTCTGGTCCTATGGCCACGACCAGCTCGACTTCGTAATGTAGCTCTGATGTGTTGGGTGGATAGGTAATGTTCTCGCCGCTATGGACGACGGTCTCGGCGGCCTTGGTGAAATAGGTTGGCTCACTGCGCGAAGCATCTCCGCCCATCTCTTTGACGTGCTCGGCGTAATTGCGGCCAATGCAATAGATACGCCGCACAGGAAAGCGCGTCTCTTCGCCTGCAATCGGCAGGCTTACGGGATCAGCAGGCGGGAAGGCAAAAGCCATAAGGTCTCCAAAATGACACGTGCGCGATGAAACAAGATTGAAACCCTGCGACGTGCCGAGTAGACTTAACCCTTATTCGGAGAAATTTCCATGCGAATCGTAGACGTGCCCGTTGATAAAATTTATGTGCCTGCTGGCAAACGTACCGACTTTGACGAAGAGAAGGTCATGCCGCTGGCCGAAGATATTCTAGAAAATGGCCTACAGCGCCCGATCTATGTCCGCGAAGGCAAGGGACGTTTCGTGCTCCAAGAGGGTCTCTACCGCCTAGAGGCGATGAAGCTTTTGGGTTCTGAAACTATCGAAGCCCACATTGTTCAGGCGCGTAAGAAATAAGCTGCTAAGAAATAATCAGAGAGTCATATTATGAAAGTTTTACGCACGCCCGACGCCGCTTTTGAAAACTTAGCTGGCTATGATTTTACGCCCAATTATATGGATATTGCGGGCGGCGCTTTGCGTATCCATTACGTCGACGAAGGCCCGAAAACAGCGCAGCCTATTATCATGATGCATGGCGAGCCGAGCTGGTCTTATCTCTACCGTAAAATGATCAAGGCCGTCAGCGCGGCAGGTTTTCGTGTTATCGCGCCTGACCTTATCGGCTTTGGGAAATCGGATAAACCGAGCGAGACGTCGGATTATAGCTACAGCAATCACATGGCGTGGATGTCGGAATGGTTTAAGGGCATGGCGCTCGATGGCGCCGTTTTGTTCTGTCAGGATTGGGGCGGGCTGTTGGGATTGCGCCTTGTGGCGGAAAATCCAGATGCATTTGCAGGCGTTATCGCGGGCAATACATTCCTGCCTGTCGGTACTGGCAAGGTCTCGCCTGCGTTCGCCAAATGGCGCGAATTTTCGCAGACAGTTCCTGTGTTTCCTACGGGCGGGGTCATTCGCGGCGGCACAGTGAAGCCATTGGATGCGGGCGCGGAAGATGCCTATAATGCGCCTTATCCTGATGAGAGTTATAAGGCGGGTGCGCGTATTTTTCCGGCGCTTGTACCGACATCCCCTGAGATGGACGGCGTGGCGGATAATGTCAAAGCGTGGGAAGTTTTATCAGAATTTAATAAGCCTTTCCTCACCTGTTTCTCGGATCAAGATCCTGTTACTGGCGGGATGGATAAAATATTCCACAAGCGCGTTCCGGGCTGCACGGGGCAGGCCCATGTTACGCTGGAAGGCGGCGGGCATTTCCTTCAAGAAGATCTCCCTGATGAGCTGTCAGAGATTATCATAAAGTTCTGCGCGCAGCTTTAAGCTAACCGTCAGTCGCCGCCTTCTGCGCCCACACGTCTGAGAGCGGGATAGCGTGGCCATTGGTCTGCACGATCATAACGTGATCTCGTGTGAGCTGTCTTGGGTGATCGACGCCGCAAGAATGTGCGATCATTTCGACTTCTTTGCGCACAGTCGAGACATAACGCATGACGCGCACAGCTTTGTTTTCTGGATCAAGACCACCTTGTAAGCGCTTGTTATGCGTGGTTATTCCTGTCGGGCAGGTGTTCTGATCGCACTTGAGGGCCTGTATGCAGCCCAGCGCAAACATGAAGCCGCGCGCGCTGGACACAAAATTAGCACCTGCGCAAAACGCCCAAGCGATTTCAGCTGGCGTAATGAGTTTTCCACTGGCGATAACCGCAATATGATCTCGCAGACCAAACTCGATAAGCATATCATCAAGGATAGGCAGGCTCTCACGAATGCTAAGGCCCATATTATCAATCAGCGGCAGTGGCGCTGCGCCCGTGCCGCCATCCCCGCCGTCAAGCGCGATGTAATCAGGTGCGTAGGCAAGGCCGCGTGATTTAATCTCTGCCATTAATTCACGTACAGGAGCGGTATTGCCAATCACGAATTTAATCCCAACAGGCCGCCCCGAAATTTCGCGGCATTTATGAATTAAATCAAGGAGCTGCGCGGGATTGCTCGCGTCAATATGGCGGTTGGGCGAGATTGCGGCTTGGCCTTCTGGGATGCCGCGTATCTCTGCAATTTCGGCAGTGACTTTACTGGCGGGGAGTATGCCGCCTTTGCCAGGTTTCGCGCCTTGGCTAAGTTTGATTTCCACCATTTTAATGTTCGGGTTTTCACAAATGGCTTTCAGCTTATGCTCATTTAGCGTCGCGTCGTCATTCCGTGCGCCAAATTTTGCCGTGCCGATTTGGAAGACAATATCGCAATTTCCTTCAAGGTGATAAGGTGACACGCCGCCTTCGCCCGTGTTTAGCCAGCACCCTGCAAGCTGCGCCCCATTGGAGAGCGCGCGAATGGCAGGTTTAGATAGGGAACCATAACTCATGGCCGAGATATTAAAGAAGCTATTCGGCTCATAAGGCTGGCGCGCATCAGGACCAATCACGAAAGGTTTCTGCGGATTATGCTCGCCTTCCAATTTAGGAAACAAGCCATTAGCGAAAATAGACGTGCCCGCCGTTAGGGCCTTCGTCGACCCAAAAGGGACCGTCTCATGGCCATCATCACAAACATCATTGATATAGTCCCGTTCGGCGCGGTTGAAGGGCATTTCTTCGCGATCCATGGCAAAGAAATATTGACGGAAAAACTCCCCCAGTTCAGAGAATAAATGCCGAAAACGTCCAATAACGGGGTAGTTGCGCCGTACCGCATCTTCTTCTTGGCGAACATCCAGAATGAAAAAGACTGTCCCTAATATGATCAAGGTTCCAAAAAGTATTAGAACAAGTGAGCCTAAGATATTCAGGCCGCGAAGGGCGAAGCTTGTAAGCATGCCCATTGTATCGCCCATATCTTGGATGTAGAATGCTAGCATTATGTTCCCCTATGTCGATTTTGGCTTTAAAATTGCCCGCCGATAAGACTCGTTCTTTTTGATAAAGCGCCGAATCATATCATCACCACCCTACTATAAGGGTTCGGTATGAAATGGTTTTTTCGCATTACGGCGATTATTATAGCCTGTTTTACGGCTCTCGTTGCAATTGGGTATGTGACATCGCCTGATTTACTTGTTGAACAGGATATCGTCGTTGAGGCCTTGCCTGAGGAAGTTTTTCCCTACCTAGAGAACCTGTCTTATTCCAATGCATGGTCGCCATGGTATGCGCGGCAGCCTGAGGCAAATTATATCTTTACAGGCCCAGAGCAAGGTGTTGGTGCGCATGTGATGTGGCGAAATGATAATGAGAGCGGGAATAAGGCGGCAATAAGTTCGCAAGAGATCATTGCCGTGCAGCCTGCTGAATTTGTGCAATCTGAATTACAATTAGGCGGCATAGCGGCCAAGGCCACATATGCACTTATCGCAAATAATGACGATACTGTGCTGGTCTATATAAAATATGAGCAACATTTGGGGGACACCCCCTATATTCAGCGTCTGCTAAAAACGCGCGAACACAAGATATTATCGCGTGAATTCGAAACTGCCTTGCAAAGATTAAAGGCCATTACAGAAAGCGGCGTTGAGTAATTTTTCCGCTTTTAATCCTCTTCATCGTCCTCTTTGGGCGGCTCAGCTAGTGTTACAATGCCGTCATTCCAGGGCTCTCTTGGTTCTTTGAAAACATCTCTGACGCGCCCACTTGGCCCGCTACCGTCGCCTAGGTTCGTGCCCAAAAATGTACGTCCAAAGTCTGCATCATCTAAAACGGAAGACGAGGGCCCACCGGCATTGACACTATTGCTTCCAATGGCCGCTTTCCATGGATTGCTCCCGCCGCCAATGGATGGATTATCATATGTTCCAGCCCTTGCGCCTCGTGTGCTTGGCACAGCGCCATTCGAGTGAGGGCCAAAGTTTTCGTAACCAGCCGTGTTCCGACCTTTATATTTGGCGGCATATTCGGGGCAGTCCATATGCGTGCGATCAGCTTCGCGGCAACGAATGTCTTGGATGACGCCGCCATAACCTTCGCGCGGCGCGCCGACGCCTGAGCTACCGGGTGTTAAGGCCCACTTATTTGCGCCAGATTGCGCGGCTGCCGGATTAGCTCGTCTGGTTCCGCGGCTGGGTATGCCTCCGCCGCCATCAAGCGAGATTGGGCCAGCTTGAGGCGCGCGGCCATTATTCGCTGGCGGCGTGCCTGTTTGAACCGGCGCGCGGTTTTGCGTGGGCGCTTTGGGGTTGAAGATAAAATCATTGATGGGCGCGGCTTGTTCTTGTGGAATGGCGCGATCAAGCTCTTCTTCGGTCAACGCAGCTTCTGGCGAGGCCAAAATTGTCGGCGCTGTGAGCAACAGCGGTTCCTCATCGACTTCCAAGGGTTCGATGATAGGGTCTTCAAGCACAGGCTCGGGTTCCGTCACTACAGGCGGCTCGATCTGTGGTTCAGGAATGATCGGCGTGAAAGGAAGTTCCTCTATTGGCTCGCTTTCGATAATCGGGCCCGGCGTAGGTTCGGCGATTATAGGCTCCGGCGTTGTGAATGTTTCTGGGGGTGTTTCAACCTTCAGAATAGGCTCCACCTCTGGCTGAATGACGGGTAGGTCTGGTTCATCTAATATAGGAGGCTCAGGCTCTGTTGGGAGGTCAGTCTCCAAAAGCGGGTTCGTTTCTATTATGGGGTCTGGCTCTAATATGAGGTCAGTTTCAATTGGTGTCTCAATGATAGGAGCCGGTCTTAATTCAGGGATGGGCTCAATCTCAATCACAGGCTCTGGTTCAATTATGGGTTTGGGTGTGGGCTCTGGATCCAGAAAGGGTTCAGGGATGGGCGCAGGGATAGGCACAGGCTCAACAATTGGCTCTGGTTCAATAATCTCTGGTTCTGGCGGTACAATAGGTTCCGGCAAAGGCTCAGGCGGAGTGATTTCAGGCAATGTATTTTCAGACGCTTCGCTCGCTTCATTTGATAAAATTTCAGGCGGCGGAGGTGTGATGGGCTCAGGTTCTGGAGTGGGTTCAGGCTCGATGATTGGCTCGGGCTCGGGCTCTGGTTCCGGTGCAGGCGCGGGTGGCGGTGTTGGTTTGGGCACAGGTGGCTTAGGTTTAGGCTTGGGTTTCGGTTTAGGCTTAGGAGCCGGTGCTGGCGTAGCAGGACGTAACTCTATCACTTCCGGTTCTGGCGCGGCTTGGGGCTGTATGTCTTCAAAGGCAATGATTTGAACTGGGATAGGTTCCGGCTCATCTTCAATCAAATCTGGAACAACAAAGTTGAGTTGGAGCATAAAGAATATGCCGATGTGAACAGCCAAGACACAGGTCGCAATGGTTGTGCCGCGCTGAGCGAGGTCATCATAAAAATCAACCCACGGGTCTGGGTCAAGGTAGGGGGAGAACCTGTCATGAACAAAATTGCGGAAGGTCACGCGCGGTCCCAGATTAATTGAATCACCGCACATGCGGCTTTGGGGAAGATTAGAGCTTAAACGCGCTTAGGCCAATTAAATTTCCGTAGCCTAGCTGTTTTCATTCCATTGGCATGGGTTCCGTCTTTATATTGTGGAGTTTTCGTGAATATAGAATGATACTAATGCCGATAAGCGTTACAAAGCTTCCGATTAGGAGGGGCTTCGTTAGCGGTTCTTTCAAAATAAGCACGCTCGCGACAATCGCAATAACAGTGGTCATAAGGCCAGATGTGGAAACGATGTAAATCGGCAAGCGCTGTAGCAGCCAATAATAACTGGCATGAGCAATTACCGAGACGCCAATCGCCGAGTAGAGCAGAGCCGCAATAAATGCACCTCTGTTTTCAGGGGCAAACGCTTGCATTTGATTGTCTTCAAAAGCCAAACTCAGCGGCCATAACACGACGGTGCCGACAACAGAAAACCAAGCTAATAAATCCAAAGGGCGTACGCCTGTAACTTTTTTGACCATGATTGCACCAATGGCTTCGCTCATGGCGGCGCCAATAATCATGAAAAAGCCGAGTAGAAATAAAGGCCCAGCGGCTTCGCTTGGGCGAGATACACCAATGATGGTTACGCCTAAAATCGCGAGGCCAATACCCGCAATGCGGCGAGGGCCTACTTTTTCGCCTAAAAATATGGCGGATAATATAATCGAAAAGGGCACGTAAAGTTCAATTCCTACGGCGGCGGCTGAGGCGGTTGTCATGCCCATGGCGGGGAACATAAAGGCATAATTCAGCGCGCCATAACCTAGTCCTGCAATTATAACGCCGCGCATCATACCTTTGTGCCAACGCAAGCGCGGCGATAATAAAACCATAACGATGGTCATGCGTACGGCGGCGTAAAAAAGCGGATCGGCTGTTTCGCCAACTGTTACTTTCATGACAATGAAGTGAAGGCCCCAAATGACGCAAATCATGAACAGTACAAGGAACTCTTTGACAGACATTTTACGCTCCCTGTTTCGCCGACATATGATTGCAATTATATACGGCCCGTTTATGCCTAGTAACAGAGTTTGATAAGAAGGCTATGGCAATTCACCCATAGAAAGACCGATGTTTATATCCGAAAAATTATCACGTGTGTTGCCCTCTGCGACTATGGCGGTCACGCAGGCGGCAAGAGATATGCGCCGTGCGGGTGTTGACGTTATCGGCCTCGGAGCAGGGGAGCCTGATTTTGATACACCGCAGCACATAAAAGAAGCCGCTATGAAGGCCATTCGTGATGGGCAAACCAATTATACAAATGTCGACGGAACGCCAGAATTGAAAGCGGCTATTTGCGCGAAATTTAAACGCGATAATGAATTGAATTATACAGAAAGTCAGATCAATGTATCTCCGGGCGGGAAGCCCGTTCTGTTTAACGCTTTCATGGCCACACTTAACCCGGGGGATGAAGTCGTCGTGCCTGCGCCGTGCTGGGTATCATATCCAGAAATGGTGCGACTTTGTGGCGGCACGCCGATTGTCGTCCGCTGCTCAGGTGAAACGGCGTTTAAATTATCCGCAGAGCAATTGGAAAGCGCGATAACGGAGAAAACGCGGTGGTTGATTTTAAACTCACCCAGTAACCCCACGGGTTCTTGCTACACAGCCGATGAGCTACGCGCGCTTGGCGAGGTTCTGCTACGTCACCCGCAGGTCATGATCCTGACGGATGATATGTATGAACATCTTGTTTATGACGGATTTGAATTCGCGACAATCGCGCAAATCGTGCCGGAATTATATGAACGCACACTGACGATGAACGGCGTTTCTAAAGCTTATGCTATGACGGGCTGGAGGATTGGATATGCAGGCGGGCCGGAATGGCTCATCAAAGCGATGGCAAAAGTTATGGGGCAGTCAACCTCTAACCCGAGTTCCGTCAGTCAATGCGCAGCCATTGATGCGTTAAATGGGCCGCAGGATTTCATAGCAGAGTGGAACAAAGCCTATACGGCCCGCCGGAATACTGTCGTGGCCCATTTGAATAATATGCGGGGCGTATCGTGTCTTACGCCTGATGGCGCATTTTATGTTTATCCGGATTGCGCTGGGCTTATCGGACTTAGCACGCCTAAAGGCGTGAAAATTACCGATGACGTTGTGTTGGCGCAGGCGATATTAGACGAGGCGCATGTGGCAGTTGTGCCGGGCACGGCTTTTCATGGAAGCCCTAATCTACGCCTGTCCTATGCCACTGATATTGTGACGCTGAATGAGGCCTGTAAACGAATGTCGAATTTTTGCGAACAACTAAAGTAATAAGCAAATTTTAGTAAAAAAGAAGCCGAACACAGCAATGCTGGTTCGGCTTAAAGTCTTCGCAATACGATCCGGGGAGGAAGAGTATGCGGTATTACAAACAACAAAAGGGAGGAAGTTGTGTGTACGATTTGAATTTAGGAAATATTAGCTATATTGCAACGTATAGTGATGCAAATTAGCTATGCATATTTGCATGAGCTTTACGTGCGGTCAGCATCCCAATTTTTCGTGATGCGTACAAGAAACTCGCGAAAAACCTTGGCTTTTACAGATCCGCGT
Source organism: Maricaulaceae bacterium (assembly GCA_049607665.1). Classification (GTDB taxonomy): domain Bacteria; phylum Pseudomonadota; class Alphaproteobacteria; order Caulobacterales; family Maricaulaceae; genus Fretibacter. Next base: position 3,662 of record JBMYWT010000040.1, on the reverse strand, counting down.
AACTCTGACGGATAAACAAAGAAAATGTCGAAAGGCTCTCCGCGTAATTCGGGTAATACGCGAACAAGACGCCTGGATAGGCTTACCATGTAATCTGGTAAGCCCGCGATTCCGATTCCTGCTTCGGCGGCACGCATGATTCCGTTTAAGTTACTGGCAGAAAGGGCAGGTTTGCGCGGATTGTTCTCTTCGCGTCCGGCGGTTAATACCCAATTCGAGCTATGCAGGCGCTTGGGCATGAGGTCGCCAAAGGCGACGATTTTGTGACTGTCCAGATCATCGGCGGAACGCGGTGCACCGTGTTTAGCGAGATAAGCATGAGAGGCGTAAAGGCTCTGGGAGATCGTGCCAAGTTTACGTTCAATGACGTCGCCTTGGGTGGATGGCCACGGACGGAGCGAACAATCGACATCAAACGCCGAGAGGTCATGTTCTTCATCCTCAAGCAGTAATTCCACATCAATTTCAGGATAAGCTGTGAGGAACTCGGGTAGGACGGACGTCAGCCAGTTTGATCCGAGTGAAATCGGCGTCGAAACACGCAGTTTTCCTTGCGGTTTATTACGGCTGTTTAAGACGGTTGCCTCGGCTAGCGCTGTACGGTGGGCAATATCGCGGGCTGCGAGGAAGAGGATACGGCCTTGCTCGGTTAGCGTCAGCCCGCGCGCGTGTCGATGAAACAGCGGTGTGTTAAGGCTCTCCTCCAGCGCCGTAATTTGGCGCGAAACAGCAGATTGGGAAATACGAAGCCGTTCAGCAGCAGCGGTCAGGGAACCTGTATCCGCTGCGGCGTGAAAGGTTTTAAGCTTATCCCAATCAAGACTGTCCACTACTCGGCGGCCTCTTGGGTCGCGGCGTCTTGTTCTGTTAGCCAGCGCTCGGCCTCAAGCGCGCCCATACAGCCAAGGCCCGCCGCCGTCACGGCTTGGCGGAAGGTTTCGTCTGAGACATCGCCCGTGGCAAAGACGCCGGGGATGTTGGTCGCCGTGCTGTCGGGGGCGGTGGTGATATAGCCGCCGTCATTCATGGCGACGTGGCCTTTGAAGATATCCGTCGAAGGTTTATGGCCGATGGCGATGAAAACGCCATGCGTCGCGCGCTCATAGACTTCGCCTGTTTGCGTATCTTTCAGGCGCACGCCCGTCACGCTGGACGGGTTTTCTTGACCCACGATTTCTTCGAGTGTCGTGTTCCAGAGGATTTCGACTTTCTCATTTTTGAACAGACGTTCCTGCAAAATCTTCTCTGACCGAAGCGTATCGCGGCGATGGACGAGGGTCACTTTGGAGGCGAAATTTGTCAAAAACAAAGCTTCTTCAACAGCCGTATTACCGCCGCCAACGACGACCACTTCTTTGCCGCGATAGAAAAACCCGTCGCAAGTTGCGCAGGCCGAAACGCCGAAACCTTGGAACTTATCCTCCGACGGCAGGCCGAGCCATTTGGCTTGCGCGCCCGTTGCGATGATGACGGAATCGGCTGTGTAAACCGTGCCCGAATCTGATGTCATGGTGAAAGGTCGCTTGGTGAAATCAACGCCCAAAATTACGTCTTCGTAAAAGGCCGTGCCGAATTTTAGGGCATGTTCTTTAAATTTATCCATCAATTCTGGCCCCATGATTTCAGGGAAGCCCGGATAGTTCTCAACGTCTGTTGTAATCGTCAGTTGTCCGCCTGGCTGTAACCCTGCGACGATGCCGGGTTTTAACATGGCGCGCGCGGCGTATACGGCGGCGGTGTAACCGGCTGGGCCTGATCCGATGATGAGCACTTTGTGATGGATAGTTTCTGCCATGATAATCTTTCAAAAATTCTTACTTTAGAAATAAGAAGCTTGCGCGGGATTCGCAAGTCGGCGGGAGGAATAGCTGTTAGCGAAAGTTGTAGCGTGAATGCGGCGAGCTTTAAGAGTTTGAGCTGTTAAATCGGTCCCAAAGATTTTCGGCCATACGGGTCGTTTCATTCAGCGGTTTATAATCTTCCGCCGTGACGTTTTTTGTAAATGGCTTCACATTACATTCGTCGTGCAGGCTATTGTAAAGGTTGATAAATTTTCTCGGATAGCCCTGCATAAGCAACGTGAAAACAGGCTTACCTGTGGCGCAACTTTCCGTAAGCATATTGGTGCTGTCCTCGGTCACGAGGATGATATCTGCCGCGCCAAGGAAAGCAAAATATGGGTTGTCGCCTTCGCCGTCATAGAGCCAGATATTGTCATGCCCTCCGCTCAGCGCGTGATATTCACGGATCGCCCAGTCAGGCGTGCGCCGCGATGTGGAGATCATGAGGCTATAGCCTTGACCTAACAAATGCTTCGTCGCCTCTATATGTTGCGCCTGTTGCGCGCGGCCAAGCTTATGCGTTTTAGAATTCCCGCCGATTAAAATAGCGGCGCGCGGCGTTGGTAAATCTGCTAGCTGCTTGGCGAAATTGTGCATGCCCTCTTCAAGGCGCCACGGCGTGATACGGTTGGGCGAGCCGATCATGGTTTCAACATTTTCGCCGCGTATTGTGTCATGCTCTGGCGCGACGACGAGGTCGAAATATTTAGCGCTAATACGCGGGTCTTGGACGTGAATCGTAAAGCATTTAGGGCGCGCTTTTTTAATCGCCAGAAGCGGCGCAATCGCTTGTCGCCCGCAGCCAATCGCAATGCTCGGGAGCGTACCTGTTAGGCCGTAATTTGCAGGTGTGGAGCGCAGCGCAAATTGAAGGCGGGGCGGCAGCGCTTTGAACGCCCTGCCGTTTTCAATCATATGTGTGGTGATATTTAAGCTGTGTATTCGGGCGGCGGCTTCCGCCAAGCCTAGGGCTTGATTTAAAATGCCTCGGCGTCCATCCGACAGCACGAGGCAATTTAATGCGGGCGTATTCACGCGCCCGTAAACCAAAAATTAGAGATAGCTAACATCAAGGATTTCATATCCTTTTGATCCGCCGGGGGCAATCACTTCAAATGTATCGCCAACTTCTTTGGAAATCATCGCGCGCGCAATCGGAGAGGTGATAGACACTTTGCCGTCTTTAATGCTGGCTTCATCTTCGCCGACAATTTGGTATGTGCTCTCTTCGTCAGTATCTTCATTCACGATTTTCACCGTCGCGCCGAATTTGACCGTATCGCCGCCTAAAGTCGTTACGTCAATAACTTGTGCCAGCGTTAGCTTGGATTCAAGCTCTTGAATGCGGCCTTCAATGAAGCCCTGTTTTTCTTTGGCCGCGTGATATTCGGCGTTCTCTGAGAGGTCGCCATGTTCGCGCGCGACAGAGATTGCGTTGATGATCTCTGGGCGTTCCACAGATTTCAAGTGTTTCAATTCTGTTTCCAAAGCAGCGTGTCCGCCAACTGTCATGGGATATTTTTGCATGAGAAATTCCTAAAAGTCTAAGCGCGCGGAACGTAATCGCTTTTTTGCATTAATCAAGTGCAAAGCGCGGTTAAAAATCGGGGGTTTGAAAATGAATAGGCGGCAGGAGTGCCACCCCGCCGCCAAAATGTCTTTTCACCCAACGAAAGGAGACGTTATTGCGTAAAGACATATCCTGATTGGACGGCGCACAAGCGCGAGTCAATGGGATTTCCATATCTTTACGCAGAGAATAACAGTTGTTTCTGGTTTTCTTTGTTTCCGTCATCCTCGGGTTTATCCCGAGGATCCATG
>JBMYWT010000039.1:21298-26957 GCA_049607665.1 Maricaulaceae bacterium | reverse complement strand
TATTCGTCTTCAAGGCCGTGGCAAATAAGGTTGTCATTTATATAGACACGCGAAATCGTCACGTCATGGTTGCTTACGACTCGATCAACCCGAACACGCGTAGAGGCCGCTGTGAAGGGTTGCGCGTTGTGGAAAATGTCCCAGACATCGCCGAGCTCAACAAATTCAAAAAGTTGATCAAGGTCTCCGTCGAAATCCATGTCCATTGGCCCGCTGCGTCCGACTAATATACCAAGCGCAGTTCCATCTTCGGTCATAACGAGGCCGCCTGACATGCCTACGAATACAGGTTCATAATGATTGGCTTCATCATGATCTCTGGGTATGTCTTCAGGGAGTTCATCGATTTTACCAATCCAGCTGGGCATTGAATACCCTCCTGCACCAGCTGGAGGAGCGCTACGTTTCAAGTACACGCGGCCAATACGTTTTGATAAGGTATTACTGCCGCCTGGGAAACCATAAACAAACACGCGTTCTTCTTCTACAGGGCTTCGTGGGCGTTGGGACTGAGATAAGTTACACCCATAAAGGCAAGCATCAATAAGGCCGTCTGCGATTAAAACTTGAGACGATGCGAAAGGCGGCGTTTTTCTAAATTGTTGAGTATAAACATGGTGGGCACTTACAAAGCCGCCCCAGAGAGACCAAAAACTACCTGGTGCTTGCCCCGCTTGTCCTTCGTGGAAATATCGTTTTACATCAATGCCAAAATCTAACGGATTAGGAATGTGGGCCATATTCTCTCCTTAGTTTTTAATATTACTAATATCGATTTATTGGCCTCCATATGTGACAGACGTCACGGTTTGCGCAGAAAAACCTAATTCTCTGGAAGACGGATAACGACTCTAAGGCCTCCCATATCTGACCGGCTTAGCTCCATAAACCCGCCGTGACTTTGGATAATGTCACGCGTAATCGCGAGGCCTAGGCCAACGCCTTCAATGTTTTGATTGCGGGCCGGGTCGAGGCGGCTAAAGGGTTTTAGCGCTTCGGCGATATGTTCATCGGCTATCCCGGGGCCGTCATCTTCGACCGTTATCAACGTCGCGCCCTTGTCTTGCGTTACAGTGATTTTACACGCCCCGCCATATTTTTGAGCGTTGTTAATCAAGTTCGATAGAGCGCGCTGTAAGGCGACTGGTTTAATCACCGCATGGGGCGCGCCATTGATAATTAGGCTAGGTTTTGGATCTGGCGTCTTGTCGATAATACCCATCAGATAAGTGTTGAGCTCATGCTTCTTTGCCATTTCCCCCGTTAGGCCGCGCGCGAAATCTAGATAACCTTCGAGCATGTTTTCCATATCTTGCAAATCGGCGCGAGCGGCGCGCGTGTCTTCTGTGTCGTCTTGCATGGCAAAATGTAGTTTGAGGCGTGTTAGCGGCGTGCGTAAATCATGTGATACACCCGCAAGGAACACTGTGCGCTGGTCGATATAACGCTTAAGGCGGCCGCGCATTTTAAGAAAGCTTTGCCCCGCAAGGCGGACTTCTGAGGCCCCCGTCGGGCGGAAGGTTTTAATATCTTGCCCGCGTCCAAAACGGTCGGCGGCATCGGCAAGTTCCATGATCGGGCGGGCGAGGTTTCGAATGAAAAACAGACTTACGAGGGTAAGCAAAACCGTCGCCGTTAAAAGCCAAAATATAAATACAAATCCCGTCGGCGCAAAGACGCGTTCACGCGCCGCAATAAACCGAAGCACGCCTTCATCTACGGCGACGCGAATGTCGATGTGATTGGGATAACGCGTCGTATCAAACCAATATTCGGCCGATAGACTTTGGGTGAGGGAGCGCTCTAGCGTTTTATCGAGCACTGAAAAGAACGCCTCGCGCCGGATAATCGGGAGGGTATCTCCAGCCTCTAGTGCCACAGATAATTCCATATTGGGCCGGAGCATATCATCAAGGCGCTCCGCACGTTCCATACCGGGAACTTGTTTATAAAGCTCAACGGCGACCGATACATCCGCCGCAACACTATCTGATAAATGCGCCGTCACCGTCGCCCAATGGGCATTGAAAAAGAAATAAGCCACAGCCATTTGCATGATCGCAATCGGCAGCAAGATAATCAAAAGCGCGCGGCCATAAAGGCTTTTGGGGAGATAGGGTTTTAGGAGCTTCGGCGTCTTCATAGCGCGTCTAATCAGGGTTGTCCGCGAGTAAGCGGTAGCCATGTCCGCGCACCGTCAACAGATAAGACGGCTCCCCCGGATTGTCTTCGATCTTGCGGCGCAGGCGCGTCATTTGCACATCCACGGCGCGCTCAGATTGAGCGTTGATTTTCTCGGATAGCGCATAGCGGCTTACCGGTGTGCCCGCGCGTTTGGCGAGCATCGTAAGCATCACCTCTTCGCCTGTTGTTAGGTTCACGCGCTCGCCTGATTTGGTTAGCACAAGGCGCTCCAAATCAAAGACCCACGGCCCGAAACTTAGCGACGTTGCCGGGGCGTCAATGCCGACGCGGCGAAAGATGGCCTCAATGCGCAGGACAAGTTCTTCTGGTTCAAACGGCTTCGCGAGGTAATCATCCGCCCCCGTGCGCAAGCCTTCGATGCGGTCTTCGCTCTCTGTGCGCGCGGTGAGAAGGATCACGGGAATGTCGCTGCTTGTACGTAAGTCCTTGGTGAACTCAAACCCCGTCTCGCCGGGCATCATCACATCGACAATGAGCAAATCAAAAGCGAGCGTTTCCATCATTTTACGCGCGGCACCTGCGTCGCTTACCGTCGAGACGCGAAACCCACAGCGCCCTAGGTAATCACGCAAAAGTTTACGCAAACGGTCATCATCATCAATGACAAGGATATGCACATTTTGCCGCTCTAGGGCTTCGTTCTCTGTGATATCCATTTTTCGTACGTTCATGCGATTAGCCTAATTTAATCATTTTTGCGCGCGGCGGGTAAAACAATATTGACTTGCCGCGCGACCATGTGACAATGCCGCGAATTACAGGCGTTCGCAAGATATCTATCGCGCGGCTCCTTATGTGCTTATGGCCCTAATGTGGTTTGGAGAGTGAGATGATCGAAAAAGCTTATCATGATCGTGATGGACAAATTTGGATCGACGGCGAGTTTGTCGATTGGCGCGAAGCCAAAGTCCATGTGCTAACGCATTCGCTTCATTATGGCTCGACCGTGTTTGAAGGCGACCGTGCCTACGGTGGCGAGATTTTTCGCCTGACTGATCACTCGCAGCGCCTTTTGAATTCCGCGCAGCATATGGGATTTGAAATCCCTTACACCGTCGATCAAGTTGACGCGGCGTGTAAGGAAACGCTTGCAAAATCTGGACTGGGCGATGCCTATGTTCGCCCATTTGCGTGGCGCGGCTCGGATATGATGGGCGTGGCGTCCAAGAACAATCAAATCCACCTTGGCGTTGCGTGTTGGCATTGGGGGAGCTATTTCGCGGATAAGATGAAAGGCATTCGCCTGACTATCGCGAAATGGAAACGTCCCGCGCCCGACACCATCCCGTGTAAATCCAAAGGCGCCGGCCTTTATATGATTTGCACGCTCTCGAAAGACGCCGCCCAAGCTGAAGGCTTTGATGACGCGCTTATGTTCGATCATCGCGGACGCGTTGCTGAATGTACAGGCGCGCATATTTTCTTCATAAGGGATGGCGAGCTGCACACGCCGACCAATGATATTCTGCTCGACGGAATTACCTATGACACGGTGATTAAGCTGGCGAAGAAACGCGGCTTGAAAGTCTATCAACGCGATATCTACCCCGCCGAGCTGCCGCACTTCACAGAATGTTTCGTTGTCGGCACCGCCGCCGAAGTCACCCCCGTGCGCGAAATCGCGGGGAATATGTATGTGCCAGGTGAGATTTGCCATGACCTAGCGTCAGATTATGATGAATTGGTGCGCGGGAAGATTGCGCTTTAGGCTTTAGATGAAACACTACAGGCTTGGTTTTATAACCCGTGATAGCCAATGAAATGTGTTTTGTCTGATTGAGCTATTTCTCTAGCAATTTGTTTTAATTTTTCCAATTCACCAATGATGTCATCTCGATCAAAACTGTTCTGATCGGACGTAATGTCTTGTATTGAGATTTGGTCTGCATCGGACACCCAAAAAACACCGTTCTCCAGCGTGAAATTCTTGGGTGCTGCCGAAAATAGAGCGATTAAATGTTTTGTGATATCTAAGAGTTTTTTGGCACCATCTGAAAAAATCACACCCGGCCCAATTCTATCAAGTCCATTGTAAGTTTTCATGTTCTGATGAGGCCAATGGCAAGGAATCGATTGGTAGCAGTCCCAAACGCATTCAAAGAAGTTTCCATTTAAACAAATTGATTTAAATTCAGGGTGTAAATTTGGTGAATTTAATTTTACCTGAATATTCCATTTTAGAAAATCGCTTGGATCATATTTAGATCGATTTAATATGAAAAAATCAAATGTGTAAGGCATATATGATTTAGTTTACTTCGCCAAAGCGGCCCGAAAATAAAGTGATCCCGTATAAACCGATAATGCTGCCGCAAGCCAGATCAGGGCTGTGCCGACGATGTAGCTATGGTCTGCGAAGGACGGATGCGGGAGGTCTGCGGCGGAGACAGCTCTGACGCCTAGCCACACAATCAACACAGCGATGCCGAGCATTTCGCAGGCGGTTTTCCACTTCGCAAGATTAGTCGGCGGCATGGCGCGGCCTGAGAGGGCGGCATGTTCACGCGCGCCCGCTACGAGGATGTCTCGTCCGATGATAGCGAGGGCAGGGATGAGAATTGTCCACGCGCCGCTCACAGAAATGGAGAGCGCAATCAAGCCGCCTGCGACAAAGAGCTTATCTGCGATGGGGTCGATCATGCGGCCAAAGTCGCTTTCGACTTTCCATTTGCGCGCCAGAAATCCGTCGAGATAATCCGTAAAGGCCGATAGAATGAAAATCGCTAACACGACCGCAGGCGCGGCGAGCCAAATATCGCTATTGCGGGAGAGACCAATGATGCCCGCTACAAAAAACGGGATCGAGAAAATACGTCCAATCGTCAGGACATTGGGAAGCCATCCCATGGGGTGGTGAGGTGTGGATGTGGTCATAGGATTAGTCTTCGTTTGCAGCGTTCATATTATCAGTATTGATCGAACGGCCCGTTAAAATGCCTACGCCCGTAAACAGCGAAAGTACGGCTGCGATCCACAATACGGTTTGTCCGGCATACCACACATAGGGCGAAGCGGCGTTGTAAACGTCCATGATGTTTTCCGGCGTGGCGCGATATCCATCGACCCATTGCGTGATCCACGGCGAACCGACCATGATGCAAATTGCCAGAATGCAAAGGCCATTTTTCAGGCTGACCCAAGGCGTTGCGGGCCACCCATTTTTGGACATATCATATCCGCGCAAGAGCCAAACAAGCAATTCGCGCACAATGATAATGCCGGCAGGGACGGAGAGCTGCCAGCTTAGGTTTCCCGCCTTATGCACGACAAAAACAAGCGCGCCGAGCGTACCCAGAATAAGAAAATTATCGGCAATATCGTCAAACCAGCCAAAGCGGCGATAGTTTGATCCTTTGTGACCGCCGACAACATCATCAAAAAAATCGGTAATGGCAGCGATAATGAAAAGCGCCGAAGCGAGAAGGGCGGGGTAAATATCCGGCCAACTCCAAAG
>JBMYWT010000039.1:6510-21288 GCA_049607665.1 Maricaulaceae bacterium | reverse complement strand
CATCACAACGGGCGTGAGTAAAAACCGCAACAGCGTCAGACCGTCGGCAAATGCGCCGCGTATACCTTTGGGGTTTAAAGGCTCGCCGCTATTCATGCCCGGCTCATTCGTGGAAATATTCATGTATCGTTACCGCGAGCTTTTCGCTCACCCCCTCTACTTGCGCCAGCTCCTCTTGCGAGGCTGATTGCACGGCCTTTGCCGACCCGAAATAGGCCAGCAGCGCTTTTTTACGGCTCGCGCCTACGCCAGCAATACCATCAAGCGGATTGCTTTTCATCTGTTTTTTACGCCGCGATCTGTGGGTGCCGATGGCAAAGCGGTGCGCTTCATCGCGCAGGCGTTGGAGGTAGTATAGCACAGGCGTGCGCGGGGGCAGGCTGAAGTCCGCCCGCCCGTTCATAAAGAACGTCTCGCGGCCTGCGTTACGGTCAGGGCCTTTGGCAATCGCGACGAGGCATGTTTTCTCTAGCGCGCCGATCTCTGCCATCACCCCCGTCACCGCCGAGAGCTGCCCCTTGCCGCCATCAATCAGCACCACGTCAGGCCAGACGAGGCTATCGTCCTTCATCAGGCGCGAAAACCGCCGCCTGAACACTTCGCGCATCATGCCGTAATCATCGCCCGGTTCCGTCTCTACATCTTTGATATTAAACGTGCGGTATTCACGTTTTTCAAATCCGTCTGGCCCCGCCACGATGAACGCGCCGACGGCATTGGTGCCTTGGATATGGCTGTTATCATAGACTTCGATACGTTCAGGCGGCGCGTCGAGATCAAACTGTTCGGCTATGCCGCGCATGAGGCGGGCTTGCGAGGCTGTTTCTGCTTGTTTACGCGCGAGCGCTTCTTCGGCGTTTTTCACGGCGCGCGAGACGAGGAGTTGCTTCTCCCCGCGCTTGGGCGTGAACGTCTTAATCGTGCGGCCTGATACCTCCGAGAGTGCGTTTTCAATCAACGTCTTGCTCGGTAGTTCGACGCTGGTGAAGATGTTTTTCGGGATCGGTTTATTGGTGTAAAATTGCGCCACAAAGGCGTCCATGATTTGCTCTGGCGTCTCGTCTTTGGAATGGCGCGGGAAGTAGGATTGGTTCCCCCAGTTTTGCCCCGCGCGGAAAAAGAACACCTGAATACAACTCTGTCCGCCCGCCGTGTAAATACCGTGGACGTCGCCCTCGCTAAACGTCGTCGGATTGATCGACCCCGCCGACCCTGTCACCATCGCCATCGCTTTCAGGCGATCCCGCAGCTCGGCCGCTTTTTCAAACTCCAATGCCGTCGATGCCGCCTGCATCTGTCCCTGCATTCGCGTCCGCAGCGCGCCTGATTTGCCCGTCAAGAAATCCTGCGCGTCATCAATCAAAACATTGTAATCGGCCAGTTCAATTTCTCCCGTACAAGGCGCAGCGCAGCGCTTGATCTGATGGAGCATACAGGGCCGCGTGCGGCTCTCGTAAATACTGTCGCTGCACGTGCGCAATCGAAAGGCACGTTGCAAGGTATCGAGCGTATGGTTCACCGCGCGGGCGCTCGCGAAGGGGCCGAAATACTCGCCTTTAATGTTGCGCTTACCGCGATGTTTGGTGATCTGCGCCGCCGCGTGATCGCGCCGCACGAGGATATAGGGGAAGCTCTTATCATCGCGCAGCAAGATATTATAACGCGGCTTCAGGCGCTTAATCAGGCTCGCCTCAAGCAGGAGCGCTTCGGCCTCGCTCTCTGTGATGACAAATTCCATCGAAGCCGTCGCGCGGATCATGCGCTGTATCCGAATGGGATGGCGCGCATATTTCGTATAGGCCGTCACGCGTTTCTTGAGGTTCTTCGCCTTACCCACATAAAGCACAGTGCCGCCGACGTCATACATACGGTAAACACCAGGCTTACCGGGCAGGCGCGTCACATAATCCGCAATGAGCGTATTGCCTTTGAGCGGGGCAGGGGCGTCTGCTGCGTCGCTTGCCATATCAGGCGTGGTATCAGAATCGGGTGTAGTCACTAGGGCAATGTAGGCGTGATGGTGGTGGGGGGCAATGTGCGGACGTTATCTTACTAATTATCATATTCAACCGTTTTAAGTTGTATCGCTTTAAAAACGACTTAAGAATATATTTCAAAATAAATTAGTAGAGGTTTTAAATATGTCAGATGACACCCTAATTAAGGATCAACTCGTTGTTTACTTGAACGATGCTGATCCTTACATAATGGAAATGACACATATAACTTGTTGTAAAAGGACTGATGTTAAAGGAGATCCTTACGCAGGTTTTACGTGGCGAGTGCTGTCTTTAGATATTGAAGACGAGATTGCAGATATACGATTGGTCAGACATGGATTTCTTGATGACCATCAGCCTGAAGGCCCAGAACGAAAAAATGTTTCTTTTCGAAAACTTGAATCCCTAGGGACAACCTATAAAGAGTTAATCGAAAATGCTGCCAAGTTTAGTCATAATTCATGTGTCAAAAAGTGAAACGATTTTAGCTTAAATATTTACGTGCCTAATTGAAATGAATTCTGTTTGCTTCACTATCAATAGTAATAGTGAAACCAAGCGTGATTACCCGACATGGCATCATTCGCTCTGATACCACGACAACCAAGAGGCTCGCGCTATGATTAAACATATTTACTGTATCACCCGCAAAGACGGGATGAGCGCGGAGGAATTTCATCGGACGTGGCGGGACGATCACGGGCCTTTGGTGAAATCCTTTGCGGCGGCGATCAATGCCGTGCGCTATGTTCAGAGCCATACGGTGATGGAAGACCTCGGCGAGTCGATGCGGGCCGCGCGCGGGGCGGGGCCGCAATATGACGGCATCACCGAAGTGTGGTGGAATTCGCGCGAAGAACTAGAAGCGGGCTTCGCCAGCGAAGCTGGACAGATCGCGGCCAAAGCCCTGCTGGAGGATGAAAGCCGTTTCATCGAGTTCTCAAAAAGCCGTCTCTTTGTGACCGAAGAACATGAGGTGTTTTGATCACGCTTTTACAGGCGTCAAAACGCCAATCTCTTTCATCAAGCGCGCTTTGAAATCTGGCGCGGCATCTGCGGCGAGGGCGGTGAACATGCCGATCAGGATACGGGTTTTATAGCTTGGGATATCGATATAATTATGAATCCAATCTTGGCGCGCCAAGCGCTGCGTCCCAAAGAGTTGCTCGGCCAATATAGGCGTTTCGATATCGCCGTTTAAATAGCCCTTAGCCGCCGCGTCTTGGCACAAATTAATCGCGAGGGTGAGCGAGCGCATGAAGATGCCTTGCGGCGAGCTATGTTCAAATAATTCCGCCCGCTCTCCCGCCAAAAAGGCGGCCTTATATAGCGCTTCGTCTTGGGCGTAGAGCGACATCAACTCATCCGTAAACACATGGATGGCCGCGATGGGGTCGGCTTGGGATTGACGCGAGAGAACCTCGCCAATGCGCGAGACCACATCATCCACCAAGACCTCGATGATCTGGGATTTCTTGCCCAGTAGGTTGTGAATGGTCGGGATGGTGACGCCCGCATCCGCCGCGAGTTGCGCCAGCGTGAAGGCGTCATATCCCTTTGTCGCGATCAATTTGCCCGCGCAGGTCAGGATGCGTTCTTTGCGCTTGATCTTGTTCGCCGTGCGGGTGGCCGTGCCGCGAGCCTGTGTTTTGGGCGTTGCGTTTGGATTGGTTTTTATGTGGGAGGCTAGGGGCATGGCGTTTACGCTTTCTATTGACTCACAGATTTGCATGTATATAAAATTTTATCAATAATAAAAACTGTGAGGATGACATGGGATTTCAAGATATCAGCAAATCTATCGACGCTTGCGCCGCCCATTACGGCGAGGAGGCGGCCGCGATGAAGGCTTACCTTATTGATGGGCAAGCCAAGGCGATTGCCCTGCCCAATCGCGGGCCGTTGCGGTTTGACGAAGGCGGGAATATTCATCCTGATATCCTATCGGCCTATTCCGAATTTGGATTTTATATTTTTGAAGGCGTTCTGTCCGTAGAAGAACTGGCCGATATTAAAGCCGACCTTGAGGCGATGCGAGAGAACTTCCCCGTGCATATGGGCGCGGAGGTTGACAAGCACGGACGGCCTGCTCTGGGGGCGGATAATGTCGCCCCGACGCTGCAATGGGCGCGGCCTTTGTCTGATCCGCTGGGCGGGACGGATAATTTCAACGGACGCCATCAGGTGAAACTATTTGAACCCAAAGCCGCCGCCGATGCGCCTGCCGCTGTGCCGCTTTATTTGGGCGGCTCATTGCAATTTCTGCCAACGGCGCTGCGGGTCTATGGCCATCCTGACCTTCTGAAATTCGCCGAAGCCGTTAACGGCCCTGATTTTGTACCCTTCACAGAAGGCCTGTTCATCAAAGACGCAGGCGTCGGCGCCTCCGTGTCTTGGCACCAAGATGGCGATACACATTGGGACCACCCCGATTTTGACCAAGACATTCACGGCTTTAACTTCATGGGACAAGTCCACGGCAGCACCGCCGTCAACGGCGTTTGGGTCGTGCCGGGCAGTCACAAACAGACCCGCGCAAATATCCTAAAAATGGTCGAAGAGGCAGGGAGCGAGCGTTTGCCCGATGCTGTGCCGATTATCTGTAATCCGGGCGATGTCGTCGTCAACAGCCGCCAGATCATTCATGGCTCCTTTGCCAATACGGGCTTTGAGCCGCGCATCACGCTGAACTTTGGGTTTCATAAACGCTCATCCGTTTTGGACATATGCGGGGCAGGGATGCACGCCGAAGCCAGCGTCATGGACGCAGACTTCATTGACAAACGCTCCCGCCTGATCGGCCTCGCGATTGACGCAAGACGCCAACGTTTCCCCGCCGAGACGCCCTATGCCTACGCCCCGTTCGAAGGCCGCGCGGATGAATTTATCTGGAGCGAAGCCGCGCAAGCGGGCCTGAAAGATTATAATCTTATGGACCTGAGTATTTAATGTTACTTGCGGGCGTTCGAACTGACCTCGCGGAACTTCTTAAACTCTGACGTGTCTTTCAGCTGCGGCCATGTGTCGGAGTTTCCGATTTCGCGCGTCACGTCCAAAAACAACTCCACGTCTTGCGCCGCGCCGCTTAGGTTCCAATCGGGGTCCCACGCATCGTTTTGATTGTGGTAGCGATTGTCGATATAGCCTTTGACCCAAGCGTCGCCTGCTGCGCGTCCGCCTTCGATCATGTCCGACCCGCCGGCAATGCCCATAATCAGGAGAACAGGTACGCCGCGCCGCGCGAGCGAGAAATGATCCGCGCGAAAGAACAGTCCGTTTTCAGGCAAGCCTTCGGGCGAAATTGTGCGTCCTTGTACGGCGGCTGTTTTCGCCATCATTTCCTCAAGATCGCTTTGCCCTTCACCGACTTGGATTACGTCCCGCGCGAGGCCCGCCGTTTGCAGGATATCTAGCGTTAAGTTCGCCGCCGTTGTCTCTAGCGGATAAATCGGATTTTGTGCGTAAGCCTCCGAGCCCAGAAGCCCGCTTTCCTCAGCCGTCCAAGCTGCGAAAATAACAGAGCGTTCCAGCGGATCGCCCGCTTTGAGGTTACGCGCGATTTCCATGATCCCAGCGAGGCCGAGCGCGTCATCATTCGCGCCAGGGCGAACTGTGCGCCCCGTCTCATCGGGCTCTCCGACGCCGTAAGCGTCCCAGTGACCGGATAGCATGATCGTCTCATCGGGGCGCTCTGTCCCCGTGATTTTGCCCAACACATTTTGGCTTTCGACGCTTTTAACCGAGAGAGCTAGCTCTGCATTGAATTTCAAATCCCCTAGCGTAAAAGCGGTGAAATCAGGCAAGCGTGCCGCCGTCCGAAGCGTATCTAAATCATAGCCCGCCTGGGAAACCCAATTTTTCGCCATGTCTTCATGCAGCCATCCTTGCAGATCGACGGATTGCTTAGCAAGTCCTTCGGACGCCACAGCATAGTTTTCACCCGGTGATGACGCCGCCACGTTCCAGCCATAACCAGCTGCTTTGGCTTCATGGACAACAAGCGCGGCGATTGCGCCTCTGCGGGCGGCTTCTTCGAATTTATACATCCAGCGCCCGTAATAAGTCATGCGGCGACCGCCAAAAAGGCCGCTGACGGGGTGGTCATCCGCCACGCCAAAGTCGGGATCGTTGACAAGGAACAACGCGACTTTGCCGTTCAAGTCTATATCACCAAAATCGTCCCAGTCTCGCTCGGGCGCGCTCGCGCCAAAACCGACAAAGACGATAGGGGCGTTTTCAACTTTGATAATATTGCGTGGGTTCGCCGAGCTGATATCAATATCGCGGCCTTGCACTATGGGCGTTGTTTCCCCGCCAAGCGTGATATTGAGGGTGCGTTCATCGGTGACAACAGAATGTACTAGCGTGACAGTATCAGTCCACTTTCCGTCGCGCCCGCCGGGTTCAAGGCCTAGCTCTGTGAAACGTTTGATGAGGTAATCAACGGTCTTCGTCTCGCCCTCCGTACCCGGCGCGCGGCCCATAAATTCATCTGACGCCAAGACCCGAACGGTCTCTGACATGTTCGCTGTGCTGATGGGGGAGGTTGTTTTGCTTTCGGCGCGCGGTGTTTCCGCTGCGTTATCACTTGTGCTTGGCGCGCAAGCCCAAAGCGCTAAACCTGCGCCTAATGCTATCCATGCTGATTTCATCATGTTCTTCCCCTTGTCCCTAACCGCGCCAAGATAGGCCCTGTGATTTTGTAAAACTTAATGGCGTGATCGTGATTATTTATGCCGAGCGCTTCGCGCTGAATAAGAAAGTTATAAACGACCTCAACGGCGTTCTCCAACAATCTTTCAGACTCAATTTTATCTTTTACATCTCGACTTCCCCATTCGGCCATAGCCTTTTCGACGCGCCTACCGTGATCGCCAATCGCGGCAGCGTGTTCGCCGAGGATAGCGGCCTCTAGCTCGCTTGCGCCCGTTTCGGTTTGGAGTTGCGAGGTTAGGTTTTTAGGCAGGCGAAATGTCATTGTCGGCTTTCTCTAAACTGGCCCGTATTATCTTCGCGCGCATATCGTCTCCGTCATGGCTCCAGCCCGGGGCGTAGAAAATATATCGCAGCTTATCACCCAACCGTTTTGCGCGCCGCACATCACGCCAGATGGCGGCATATTCATGGGTGGCGACATAGGCGGGGTGGTGGCTGTCTATGTTTGTGGTCAGGCCGTAAATCGGCGGCTCGCTGTCCAGCTCTGGGCTAAACGTGCCAAACATACGATCCCAAATGATAAAGACGCCCGCATGATTCCTATCAAGGTAGCGCGCTTGTGAGGCATGATGTACGCGGTGGTGCGAGGCGGTGTTCAGCACATACTCAAGGGCGCGCGGCAGGCGGCGCACGAACTCTGTGTGCGTCCAATATTGATAAATCAAATTCACAGACATCATCACAAACATCATCACGGGATCAAACCCCAATATGGGTATCCACAGCCAGAAGAAAAACTTATGTAGGCGCTCGCCCACGCCCTGCCGCAGGGCTGTGCCGAAATTCAAATATTGCGAAGAATGATGCGATACATGCCCCGCCCAAAACAGGCGCACTTCGTGGTTTGAACGGTGGAACCAATAATAGGCAAAATCATCCGCAAACAGAAGCAATCCCCACGCCCACCATTGCCGCCCAACGGCGTCGCGCAGGCCAAGCCAATTCGCCTCATGGATCGCGTAAAACGCCATAAAGGCAAAGACTTTGGGCAGGATTTCAACAACCGCCGCCGCCAACCCCATAGAGATCGACGCCCACATATCCTTGCTCTCATACAGGCCCAGCCCTTTGCGCTTATCCGCAACGCGCTCAATCAGGAGCAGCGCAATAAAAAAAGGAAACGCAAAGATTAGGAGCTGATCGCTAGCGATTTTGTCGAGGGCATCTTGGAATGTCATGGGAGCGTTGTAGGCGGAAACGCGGGGCGGGCCAAATGGAAAGTAAATTGGATATTCACAAAACCACTAAATTAGTATATACTAAATATGCAATTTATCGCTTATTGCGGAGGGTCGAATGAGTAATTCAACTGAACTTCTCAAACTGATTAATTTTATGCAGGCCAACAAAAGAATTGGTTTGTTTTCTACCAGCGCAACAGTCGTGGATATAATTCCCGACGTGTATAATGTGTCTGGGAGTACTAAAGACCCTAAAATAGGTGGGAAGTCTTGGAAGCAATTACTTATTAGTCACGGGATAAATGATGATTGTTATGTTACTAATCAAAACCCACCATCTGGAACAAGCCATAATGACTTTTCAGTTGGGGGACATGTTACGGACAAGGCCAACGGAATAGTTCAAGACGGTGATATCACATATCTCATGCCGCTTTGCTACTGGCACAATAGTACTTCTCGGGACGGTAATAACTTTAATCATACAAAAACTAAAATGCTTGAGTTAGATGGATTTATGCAAGGAGATACAGCCCCTACTTTTATGGCTCGAATGTCTAACGGAAGAGATGAATCCTCACGAATTATTTTTGAAACTGATGAAGGTTGGGATTTTAAAAAATTGGCTGAAAGTGAACGAAATTTATTGAAAGAAGAAAAAACATTCAAACTTTTTGGTGAAACCGATAATATAAGTTACTTCGTCATAACACGGAATGACCATGAGAATGGGCGTTTCTTTATAGATTATACTTCCGACGATCTTAGAGATTTTTAAAATATTTAAAATTTAAATTCACTCCAATTCCCCAACCTTCACCAAAGTCATCGTCGGTGGCGGTACATCTCCTGCGAGTTGATATCGTATCGCGATGAGGCCGCTGTTGTAACCTGCTGTGTCGAGCCAGTCTCCGCTGTCGGGTTTTTGCGCTGACACCACTATGCGGTAGCGGCCATTTTCGTCGAGTGTGATTTTGCGGTTATCGAGGGAGACTTGGTAGTTTTCATAATCCAAACTTTGCAGCCAGCGGTTTTGTAGCGACACGGACCAATAATCGACGTTGGGCGCTGTGCCTTCGATCATGAGGGCTTCGCCTGCCTCCACCGCGAACCATGTCCCCAGATACTGATTGTCGTCTGTCGGGTAGAATATGCCGCCAAAATCAGCGTTATAGCGCTTGGGCGGCGAGTTTGAATTGGGCGTCTCAATCAGCATCTCTGACAGGGCGAGCGTGCCGTCCAGCGAGCCGTTGAAAAATGCCGTGGCCTCCCGCAGGCGCGCCGCGAGAACAGTATCGGATGGCGGCGCGGGCGGCAGGGTGTTGACGTTGCGAATTGTGAAGCGCGCCTCAGTCTTATCCGCACGGTTGTGGAAATATTGCCGAACCATGACCATGTGACTGTCACTGGTGAGGGGGAGCCAATCGCCGCCGTCGCTCGGCTCCGTGCCGCCGATTTGCACACGGAAACGGCCCTGCGCGTCGAATGTCATTGTCTCGCTATTGATATTCGCGCCTACCTTATTCCAACCATTTACCGCGCGGCCATAGATCATCATGCCGAAATATTCGGCCATCTCGCGTGTGCCTGTAACCTCGTAGATATGATCGCCCGAAATCTCTGCCGTGTGGTAAACCGCGTCGGGACTGTCGCCGAGGATTTTGCGGTCATCGCCCATCCAATCGGTAAAGGCGGGACGGGCGCGGTCGCCTTTGCTAACCTTCATTTCAATCGCCGCCGAGAGGAGCTGCGTAAGATACCGCAGCCCGTCTTCGCGCTCGCGAGCGTCTGTCGTGGCAGCGTAAACCTTCGCGCCCGCCGCCTCAAAACTCACCGCTATTTCGCGCCAAGCCTGCGCGGCCTCACTGCCGCCTGTCCACTCGGCGGGCGGGGCGCTCACGACATCACGCGCTTGAAATGTGCCAAAAATATAAGCGGCAAAAAGCGCAAGGAGGGCGAGGGGGAGGAGCAGAAGTTTTTTCATGGGGCGAGTGTGAAAGAGCAAATGCGGCCTGTCAAATTATTGAGCGTCCCTTCGCCCAAAAATAAACCCGCCAAGCCGAAGCTTAGGCGGGTGATAAAGCGCGGCCTGTAAGTTCCAGAAAAAAGATAAGGAACAGGCTGTGCGACAATATCTAAATCTAGCGCGTCTCAAAGAGGCTGACAAGGGCCTCATAGCTCATGCGGTCATAGGATAAATCATGGCTTGGGGGCCTTACCGCGTCATAGGTGATGTCCAATTTTTCAAACAGATCATTAATCGTCCAGAGGCGCACCAGCGTTCGTTCAATCACGGCCTTATTCCGATCCGAAGAGATCATGCCGTTGCCGAGACGCCCTTGGTATATGATAAATTCGTTTTGCGGATTTACGAAACCGAGAATGGTGTTGCGCGAGTTTAAATGCGTTTTCTCGTCGATGAAGACCTCGTCCATCCAATGTTCGCGCTTTGGGTCTTTCTCTCCGATCAAGAGCTTGCAGCCACAACCCTCTGTGCCTGAATAGATATTCACAAACAGGCCAAAGCCGCCTGATTTTGTGACTGTCATAAACTCCATCGCGCCTTCGGGGGCGTTGGTGATGTCGCCCGAATATTGAATGTGATCGCGATTATAGGACGCCGCGTCGCCCCATCCCGTGCGCTGCCCCGTCAGGTCAATCAGGGACAAATCCAAATCTTGCGCGCCCCATTTATTTTCCCAATAAACGCCAACTGAAATCGTTTTAGAAAATTGCTGCGTGGGGATTACGGTGCCAAATGGCAGCTTGCCTAGGGATTGTTTTTCAGAAATCGGCAGACCGTAGCGAATATGTTTGGGTAGTTTAATATTACTGTCTTGCAGGTGGGTGAGTTGCCGTCTTAACGAGGAGAGAACGTAAGTCTCAATCGCGTCAATCTGCTCTGGCGCAATTACTTTTTTCTTGTCCTGATACCAAAGCTTGCCGTTTCGGATCTGGTAGACATCACTATCAAGGCCCGCTTTATGCACCGCCAGCGTATTTAAAATTCGAAATTTATCGAAGATAGAAAATGCATCAAACACGTCCGCCGGATACCCGCGCGCGGTAAGAAAGTCCGCGATGAAGACACGCGATTTGGGCATGCCGATGGGCTTGTGATGTGTCTTGGACAGACGCGCGATAAGGTTGACGGCGGTTTTGGATCGCGCCGATTTTTTCAGCGCCAGAAATATCGGTTTATAGCGGTTGAAAACTTGGGCGAATTTTATTCTGTTTTGAAACAAAAAATCTGGCGATATGGCTTCGTCCGCTTCTTTAATTACGTCGATCACGCTTTGGCTTTTTATCAATAATGTCGAGTCCGTATAGCGGTGAACAATCAGCCGCACGAGGTCATCTGCGGGGACATTTTCAAATGATTTTTGCGTATCCAAATATGACGATAAGAGCTGCACCCGCAGTTCATTATTTTGAACGGCGTTGATATCAACTGTCTTGGCGTGGGCGTATATAATCTCCGCGAGCAGTTTTATGTCTTCAGATTTCATCGCCAATCCGCGCGTCATTTGCGCGGCGAGTAAATCTTGCAGGCCGCCTAAATCAATCGCGCTGAGGCGTGTAAGCGTCACCGCCTTTTTATGTGTTGAGCGCACAAAGGCGCCGCCCAATCCATAGGATAAATAATACTCGCTGATCTGTGCGTTTATCTTATCCGCTAGTTCCATGTTCAAGGCTTGGTCATGGGTGAAGAGCGTGTTCTTCAAATTCACCTTTTCACAGACTTTTTTAAGGTTATGTTTTTGATCTGGTGTAAGGGTGAAATTACAAATCAGGCCATATTCTAACAAGTCAAGGTTTTGCACATCACCCGTTAAAATTTGTGATGCACTGCATAAGACACGATTGAATTTGTGGGCAAGAAAAATAAAATGTTGATAATCCATGACGCGTGTTTAACGCGTGGGGATAGAGGTTCAATTTAATTATTAAAAAGTAAAATACGTAAAAGGCCAAGGCATACACCTTGGCCTTTCGGGCACTGTACTCGAAGGGGTGGGAAGTGCCGAGTTTATTTACGCGGGGTGGTCATTTTGGTTTTGCCGGTCTTGTAATCAATACAAGCTTGAAGGTCGGCAGCACCTTTATCCATGCAAAGTTTTGACGCTTCATCGAATGTATAAGTTTTTTTGGCGTGTGCTTTCATGGCTGCGCTTTCACCTGAAGCTGACAAGACTTTGGTTTGCGCTGTGGCCGTGTTTGTCTTCATTGCGGCTTTTTTCTTGTGATCGCAATTTTTACCAGTGCCAGCAAATGCTGTACTTGCCGTGAAGGCAATTGTTAGTAGAGAAAAGCTAGCTATTTTAAGAGAGGTGGTTTTCATGGATGTCTCCTTTCATTAGACATTCACATAATGCACGACATTTGTCGTAAATAAAGGCAATAAACGACACATGTCGTTATTGTAAGGTTTTGGTTAGAAAAGAAGAATTAAGTCGACTGAGATAATATACTTAGAATAAGTACGAGCGGAGCAAGGATAGTAAGTAAAATGATAAAGCCAAAAAGTAAAATCCAATAAGAGCTAGTCCCATTATTGGAAAATAACCCTCGGCGTCCTATATTTTGGGCGGAGCAATCGGAGTGTGGGCAAAACAGTGTATTTTCGGCCATGTCTTTTTTGCATTTCGAACATTGAACGATTTGAGACTTAACTCTTATCGGGTCAAGCGCTCCACATTTTGGACAACTCGGTGCGTTAGGAGCTACATTGTGTTTACAGCTGCGGCAACTTCGAAGTATTGGCGGTTCGTAGTGAAAATTAGGGGCGCCGCAATTTGTGCAATGAGATGGGTTTTTATCAATGGTCTCTTTGCAAATATTGCAATTCTTTTCGTCTTCTTTTTCTATTCCCAAAACACTCTGCGTTGCCAAGGCAATATTTATATTTCCGCACTGCAGACATGAAGGCGCTATGGCCGCCATGGGGGCTTGGCATATTTTACATTCCATACGTTCAATCGGTTTCATCAAACTTTAGATAGAGTGTTTTTACCGCTTTGTTAATCTTTTATTAACTATAATTTTCGTTCTCATGTTGGTTGAGTTAATAAAATATTATGCTCTTATAGCGCGAAAAATGACTCTATTTTCTTATTAAAATATATTGAATGTATAGAGGTGTATTATGCCTATAAAATGCTGTGATTATGCGTCCACCATGCTGTATTAATACTTCACGCATGCTGTAAAAATACTGTATGATCTACGGTAGTGCTGTGTGACCCCAGATTGAGTAGAGGTTGAATACTGTATGACTCTGGGTTGAACTAGGCATTGATTGCTTACAGAAATAGAAAAACTGGGGGTTGGCAATCTGATGAACGTGCGTTCTTTATATGCTCGGTTTACGGCTTTAAGCTCTGAATTTTGTAATCTCTACGCCAGCTGCATCAGCTTTCAATAAGGCTTGTGGTTTGCGAATGCGTACGCGTGCCGACATCACGCGGCTGTCTGCATCCAGTGCCCAGTCGGCGATACGATCTGCGAGCGTTTCCACGAGTTGCACATGGGCTTCGAGCGCGATTTCCTCGGCTTTATCCGCAATCAGCGCGTAGTCCATCGTCTCCGCGAGTCGGTCATCCGTAGGGGCGGGCATGGCGCCCATGTCTAAAGTGACGTCGATAATGACGGGTTGGGTGGCCTCATATTCATGCGGGTGCACGCCGATAGAGGCTTGGATGAGCAAGCCTTCGACGAAGATACGCATTGTGGGGGCGGTGTTTGGCGCGGTATTGGGCATATTACGCTCCATCATTTGGTTTAGGCATACGGGTGATGACGTCGGGCGTTTCCCATGTCAGGTGCTGCCCGCCGTCCACGGCGATCATTTGGCCTGTGACGGCAGAAGCGGAAAGAAGGTAACGCGCAGCATCCAAAATGGTTTCAGGCGGGGAGCCTTCGCCAAGCAGGGTTGCGGCGCGTTCGGCAGCAAATTCGCCGTCTTGTTGATGGATGTTTTCAAGCGTCGGACCTGGGCCGATGGCGTTCACGCGAATGCGCGGCGCGAGGGTTTGCGCAAGGGTTTTTGTCGCCCAGAAGAGGCCTGATTTGGAAATGGCGTAAGTAAAGAAAAGTGGATTAGGCTTAAGCATACGCTGATCCAACAGATTGATAACACAGCCTTTTTGACTTTCGGATAAGTGGTCTGCGAAATATTGCGTTAGCAATAAGGGCGCGCGTAGGTTCACTTCCATATGGTGGTCAAAGCCTGCGCGGGTGAAGTCGGCCGCCGTATCATTGACAAATGTTGAGGCGTTGTTAATCAGCGCGGTGAGGGGCGTATTCAGGGCTGCTGCTGCGCGAGGGATGAGGCTGTCGACGTCATCAGGCACGAAGAGATTGGCCTGCACGGCGGCGGCTTTTCCGCCTGCTTTTGCGATCTCGGCGACCAATTTTTCGGCCCCGTCTTTGGAGCGGTTGTAATGCACCACCACAGTCCAGCCATCCGCGGCAAGACCTTTAGCCAAATGCCGCCCCACACGCGCACCAGCGCCGGTTATAAGGACCGCCTTTGTGGTTTTGCTCATGAGGTTAGGCTACGGCGCGCGCGGGCGCGTTCTCCGCAAGAAGGACGGCGAATTTCGACGCAAGATAAACCCGGTAATTGCGGCTCTAGGCGTTCAAACACCCAGCGAGCGATTTGCTCTAGGGCGGGCTGTTCTAGGCCTTCGACCTCGTTGAGGAGGGAGTGATCTAGCGGCTTAACCGTCTTTGTGATGATTTGTTCGATTTTCCAAAGGTCGCGAATCCAACCTTTTTCTTCTTGGGCGTCACCTTGAATGGTGACTGTGCCCGCAAAAGAATGGCCGTGGATTTTCTTAAACAAATCATTGGCATCGGCATGGCCGAAGTAATGCGCG
>JBMYWT010000039.1:0-6500 GCA_049607665.1 Maricaulaceae bacterium | reverse complement strand
ACCTTCTCCACAGGCCTCTAACTTTTTTGTCACTTTTTCTAACAGAAGAGTTGGGTTAAACATTGCAGCTAGCTATTAAAATCCCGGGTACAAAATTTTAATTTTGAGAAAGTAAGTCTTTTTCAATTTCAAATGTTAACGGCGTCGCCATGATGAGAGCCTACCCAATTACGCCGCGTACAAGAGCCGCAAGATAAAGCGCGTAACCGATAAGGAATATAGCGCCTGTCTTTTTACCAATCGGTGCGCGCGTCATAACAAACAACAGTAGGGCTGCGGTAGAAGCGAGCATGACCCAGAAGTCAAAAACGAACAGTTCCGGCGCAATTGGGACGGGCCCAGCAAGGGCCGTCGCGCCCAAAACGGCGAAGAGATTAAAAATGTTAGACCCCAGCACATTGCCAATGGCAACTTCGGAATGACCACGATAGGCGGCGACCATAACTGTGGCGACTTCGGGTAAAGATGTGCCAATTGCTACGATGGTTAGGCCAATAACCGTTTTGCTAATGCCAAGATCTTGGGCAATTAACACGGCATTGTCGACGATCAAATCACCACCAAAGGCAAGGCCAACAAGGCCGAAAAGCACAAAGAGACCAGACCAAACAATGTTCTTAGGAAGGCCGTCTTCGCCTTCGTCAAGCTCTGTCATCTCGGCAAGGATAGGATCATCTGCCCCCTGTTTGGCGAGGAGGAACATCCACGTTAGATAGATCAAAATGCCGCTAAATAGGATCGCGCCTTGCCATGTTTGCAAAGGATTGCCGAGAAAGGCGAGGCCAATAACAAGTATTGTTGCGATAAGGCAAACAAGCGCGTTACGCCCTACGCCCGGCATATTCGTCGGAATAGCCATAATCATGGCGGGCAGGCCAAGCGCGAGTAGGACATTCGCAATATTAGAGCCAACGATATTGCCCGATGCAAGCTCCCCCGCGCCGCGCATCACGGCTTGGATGCCGACAACGAGCTCTGGCGCGGACGTACCGAAGGCGACAATCGTCAGGCCCACAATCAGTGCGGGAATGCCCCAATGCCGCGCTAGCGCTGCGGCGCCGCGAACCAAAAAGTCACCAGATACAACTAGAATGATAATTCCGAGTATCAAAAAGAGGAAGCTAGGCATGAGGCCCATAATATTGCTCTGCTATTATTGCGAGGTGTGCTTAATCGAAACGCTTGTATTCGATGAAGTTCAGGCCGCCAAAGAGTAAAAATGCAAGCGCGAAGCTGAAAAGAGCCGGGTCCATTGTGAAAAGGCCGAAAACGCTAATGCCGGATTGAATAATGAAGCTCATATGTCCCTCATAAATGTTGGGAGAGTTGTTGTGTAACTCGGTTTAAAACTATTTCGCCCCTATAGCGGGCTTTGTAGGAAAGGCCAAGCGTTCATGATGGCGCAGCTTAGGTTTGATTTTATGTATGCGGGTTTGTTTATCGACAGACCTTCATATGACGGCTAACTTGGCCCTACAGGAGGTAATTATGGCGAAAATATTAGGCTTAGGCGGTGTATTCTACCGTACGCAAGACACAGAAAGCTACCGCGCGTGGTGGGGCGAGCATATGGGCGTGGATATTACCGATTGGGGCACGATGGAATGGGGGTCTTTTGGCGGCGATGACGCGCCTGCGGCTCAAGGCGAGGTAACGAGAACAATGATGAGTCCATTCAAAGCCGATTCGGATTATTTCAAAGGGTCAGACCAACCCTTCATGATAAATTTGTGCGTGGATGATGCTGCGAAGCTTGTTGAACAAGCGAGAGCAGGCGGCGCAACTGTTATTGGAGAGGTCGAAGACACAGAATTCGGGATTTTTGGCTGGTTTATTGACCCAGAAGGTATCAAGATAGAATTATGGCAGCCCCCATCTTCGTAAAGCGGGCTAATTGAGGAGAAAAATATGTTTGGTGTTGTTCCATTTGTAAAAGCGGCTGGGCGCGGTCTTGGTAAAATGTTCAAAGGCAAAGAAGCGGAAGACGCGCTCAAGAAAGAGGTCGGTGATTTAGGCCTGAGTAAAGACGTAGAGATTGAAGTAAATGAGTATGGCCTTGTCACGGTTAAAGGCCAAGGCATGAGCCAAGAGATGAAAGAGAAAGTCATCTTGGCCGTTGGTAATGTTGAAGGCGTTGGCGAAGTTAAAGACGATATTGCTGTGGACGGCGATGATACGCCATCGCAGTTTCACACGGTCGTAAGCGGCGATACGCTCTGGGCGGTGTCGAAAAAATATTATGGCAAAGGCGGACGGTATAAAGAAATTTTTGAAGCCAATCGCCCAATGCTAAAACACCCCGATAAAATTTATGTCGGACAAGTTTTGCGTATCCCAGCGGACCGCACTGAAAGCGTTTAAGTTTTAAAAGCTTAACTTTATAAGGCTCCTTCATGGAGCCTTTTTCTTTGGGGTATTGAAATTCATATCCCTGAAAAGACAAAACGGCGCTGTTGCGAGAGAGAGTACGCAACAGTCACCGTCTTCCTGCGTGATCTGTGGACTGAAACCTCAGTCTGTCCGTAAAATCTTTGCCCGGGGAAAGTTAGGCTTGAATGGACGCGACACAGTTGGGACGCACGCAAGCCTTGTTTGGGCTATAGCGCTTGAATGAATGCTGAATAGCGCCGTTAGGTAACGTTTATCTTGATTAGAAATTGGTAAGGTTGGCCGCAATGGAGGCCAATTTTGCGTTTATTCGGCTGCTGTGAGGTTAATTCGCGCCTGATTCGTCCCATAAGGGGTGTTTTTTCATAATTGTCTTGAACAATTCTGATTCTACGTGGGTTTTGAGCCACTCTCTTACGCGCGGGTAATCATGTACTGCCCACCACTCTGGCTCTACGGCGGCGAATTGGCGTAAGAAGGGGAAGATTGTGATATCGGTGAGGCTTTGAGTGTCGCCTGAGAGGTAGGCGGTTTTAGATAAGCGTGTTTCAAGTTCTATTAAGAAACTTTCCGCTTGCTCGCGGTGGCCGAGATCAACCGCGCCGCGCGGCAGGTTTTCATCATATCGGCTGGCGTATTTATAACGGTCGAGGTGGTGCTTAAATTCGCCGTCATTACGCGCGGTGAGGTCGGGTTCAAACGCGGCCAGCCATGTCTTCGGATCATTTTGCGAAAGCGCCCAGAGCGCGAGATCGAGGCTTTCGTCAATCACGCTGCTGTCGTCTTTTATGAAAACAGGCACAGTGCCTTTGGGGGAGGCGGCGAGCATAGAGGCGGGTTTATCGCGCAGAATAATCTCGCGGTGCTCATATTCTACGCCGCTCGCGTACAGAGCCATGCGGGCGCGCATGGCATAGGGGCAGCGGCGGAAGGAATAGAGGACCGCCATTAATCGGCAGGCGTTTCTTTGCGGCCGATGTGGGTTTCGCCGCGTTGCTTGGCGAGGGCCATTTGCTTTTGCCGTTCGGCAAAGCGCGCCTTTTGATCAGGTGTTAGGTCGCTGTGGCAACGGTGGCACGACACGCCTTTTACGTAATGGGCGTGGCTTTTATCCTCTTCCGTGATTGGGTAGCGGCAGGCGTAGCATTGGTCGTAATGACTCTCTTTTAGACCGTGTTCGACGGCGACGCGTTGGTCAAACACAAAGCACGCGCCGTCCCAGAGGCTTTTTTCCTCGGGCTGTGTTTCGAGGTATTTTAAGATGCCGCCTTTGAGGTGGAAAACCTCGTCATAGCCGTTTTGCAACATGAAAGAGCTAGCCTTTTCACAGCGTATACCGCCTGTGCAAAACATGGCGACTTTGGGTTTTTTAAGCTTGTCTTTATTGTCCTCAACCCATTGCGGGAACTCACGGAATGTGTCTGTCTCGGGATTGATCGCGCCTTTGAACGTGCCAATTTCGACCTCGTAATCATTGCGCGTGTCGATCAGGACGACATCGGGATCAGAGATGATGTCGTTCCAGTCTTCGGGGTTCACATAGGTGCCAACGGTTTCCGTCGGGTCTACGCCGTCCACGCCGAGGGTGACGATCTCTTTCTTGAGGCGCACTTTCATGCGGTAGAACGGGCGCTCCGCCGCGCGGGAGGTTTTGAAATCCAGCTCGCTTAGGCGTGGGTCGGCTTTTAGGAAGGCGATGATCTGCTCAATTGCGGCGTCCGATCCCGCGATCGTGCCGTTAATGCCTTCGCGCGCGAGCAGGATTGTCCCCGTCAGGCCGAGGTGATCGCACATATTCTGCAAAGGCTCTTTCAGGGCCGCGTAATCGCTGAGCCGCGTAAAGTGATAGAGTGCGGCAACGCAATAATCTGCGTGCATGGGGTGTGGTCGTGTCTTCGTCATAATGGTGCCTAATAGGCTTGGTGGGAAATGTCGTCAATTTGAAACTCAACCATAATAAAACCTGTTTGTAACAGGCATGAATTATTAACCATGTTTTCATTTTGCGCGTAAGTATTTAGCTCCTGCCTTGCCTGATTAATTAAACTTCAACTGCAGTTTGCTAGGTCTACAGAGCTCTTGCTACATTTTTATGTAGCCATTTGTTGGAGGTGATGACGTGTTTAAATTTGTTCATATTCGGGATGGTCATGATAACTTCTTCACGCCAGTGAGGTTGTTATTTGCAGTGATCGTCATGATTGGACATTGTTTTTATGTTACTCACGGTCACCTATATGAAAAATCCCCTTTAGCAGAGCCAGCTGTCTTTTTCGGCTATAGACCAAGCTTGCTCGCAGTGAATTTGTTTTTTATTGTATCGGGTTTCTTGGTTACGAAAAGTGTTATGTACCGAGGCGCAGGGGCGGAGTTCGTGTCTGCGAGAGTATTGCGCATTCTTCCCGCTTTGGTTGTCCACGTGTTGTTTGTCATGTTTGTTATGGGGCCATTTGTTACAACTTTACCGTTGAAAGCGTTTGTTCTTCACCCTGATTTTTTGTCTCAGCCTCTTAAAGTTTTGTCTTTTTACAGAACAGAGATGGTTCTGCCCGGTGCCTTAACGCATAATACGGAACAAGTCGGATCGGCTACTTTGTGGACTTTAAGGTATGAGGTGATGGCCTATATGGGGACAGGCTTGCTTTTCTGTTTGGGGCTTATGAAGCACAGATGGATGATTTTAGTTCAATTCCTAGGGCTAGTTGCTTTATGGCCTCTTGTGCATGTTACTGGCGTATATGAACAGGTTCCAGGAACATTTCAAAATGTATTACGTCTGGGTCTATGTTACGCTATGGGCGCAACTATCTACGCTTATCGCGATAAGCTTTCTTTTCATATTTTAGGTATCCCGATCGTTGGCTGTATCGCAGCTGCATTCCACAACACTATCATGTTCGAAGTGATGGTAGATTTTTGTCTTGCTTATATGGTATTTTGGTTGGTCTATGTTAAAATGCCGAAACTGAACGGTTTGCAAAAGATAGATGATGTGTCGTATGGCATATATATATATCATTATTGTATCTTACAGTGGATATATTATATCAATCCGCAGGTCAGTACTTTGCAGTTATTAGTGTTTGCATCGCCATTTACATTGGCCTTAGCTTTAGCATCTTGGCATTTTGTAGAAAAACCACTTTTAGCGAAAAAGCAAAGTTTTGGAGAGTTTTTGAAATTTTCAAAATCCACAAAAGAAAAAGTACGAGCCATTTCACTCTAGATGAAATACGCGACCCTTAAACGTTGATTGCGGCCCATTTTTTTATTGTGTTAAATAATCACGCCGTTCCATCGCTGTTGTGATTAATTCTTGATATTTTGACAGGCTTTCAACGAAACTAATCATGCGCGTAGATAGTCCGCTCTCTTGCATCATCTTGGTAAGGGCCGACGTGATGATTTTGGGATCGTTACATGTGCGGGCTAGATTTTTCAAATCTTGCATGCCTTGCCCCGTTTCGAGTTCTTTGGTTAGATCTTTAACAGATGAACTAAGTGACATCATTTGTAATGGATTGGGAGTTTTGCCTTGCGCCCAGTTTTTTGCTGCGATTGCAAGGCTTTCAAGGGCAGGCTTAGTTCTTTTTTTTATCTGGGTCGCTGCTGCATACGAGCGTTTTCCAATCCAATCTGCTGTACAAACATCTTCAGGTTTAGGTTTGGGGGTGCTGGCACAGGCCGAAAGAAAAATAATAAAGGTGCCAATAAGGGTCGTTCTAAAATTGGATTTCATAGCAAGTCTTTCTATAATGACCCAAAATACCAGGCACATTAACTGTGAAATAAGATAAAAACCGCGCGATTGAATTTACTGGAGAAAAATACAATTGCGCGGCCTGTATCCATGTTGCAAAAACTGTGATTTATCAGTGTGCAATATGAATTTACGACTTAAGGTTAGGGCGATGTGCTTAACAAATGGTTTCTAATTTTGAAAACAGCTTTAGGTCTTTCGGGGAACATAATCTATCTTATGCTGCCTAATCACTTTCATTGGTTTACAGCGCGCTTCAAATGACTAAATTGCGCCCAAATTTTAAACGATGATATGGAGAGTGAAGATGGCCTTAGCAAAAGAGATTGCAGACACGCCCGAAGCCCGCGAA
>JBMYWT010000038.1:0-27820 GCA_049607665.1 Maricaulaceae bacterium | reverse complement strand
TCATTTAAGAGAAACGTCAAAACAGTCATTCAACAAGAGTGTGCAGCTTGTTACCAAGTCTGCTCACAGCTAAACGCCGCCTGCGTCTCTCTTCCCATATTTACAATGTCAAACAGCTGAAATCCGGTAAAAACCTTCTTTCAAAATAAAGGGCCTCGGTGAGGCCCGGCCCCGCTTTGAGTTGTTTCCCTCAGCGAGGAGCGCTATATAGGTAAACAGTTTCCGCCTGTAAACACCTAAATTCAAATAAAACGCAATAAAACGCACAATTATCTAAACCCGCAAAAACAACCCACAAAAACCACACTATAACGCAGCTTTTGAAGACATAACGCGCTCACAAACACCCTGCTTCTTATATTTATGCGGGGTAAATTCAGCGCCTCACCGTTTCCAGTCCTAACTCATAGCAAAATATTCCTAAAAAAGCAAGAATCGTAGCGCCCAAACTATCCACAGGGCGAAAAGCCCTACAGAGCCTCCCCCTCTTAAATCAAGAATGCCGCCCGCATTTAACCTTGATCACTAAAGATATCTTCGATTTTACACTCAAAGAGCCTCGCGAGCTTAAACGCCAAAGGCAGTGACGGATCATAACGTCCTGTCTCTAACGCATTTACGGTTTGGCGCGAGACCTCAAGTTTTTCCGCCAGCGCCGCTTGCGACCACTGTCTCTCGGCACGGTAAGCTTTCAGTGCATTCCTCATGAAGACACATCAGAACATCCTGCCCCGTGACGGCGATTAATGATGCTGCTGCAAATACCAAATACGCCGTAAAATACGGGCATGGCATAAAAAATCGGCAGTTTCGGCACATTTGCGTAAAACTCGAGCAGCCCCCAAGCCGTATAGCCACACATCGTCAGCATAAGCGCCATCATTAAGGCCTCGACCTGCACCTTTCGTTGAAACTCATCTATCTCGCGAACATAACGTCCTTGCGCCCATATAAAGACCCAAACACAGACAGCGGGCACGAGCGCCAAGACATAAGTCAGAGCCGTAACAGGATCGCCTTCATTTATAAGGCTTGAAGCCAAGAATATGCCCGCAAGGTAACACCCCATAGCCGGCACGAAAACGCGGAGATATCTCCGCGTTGCGGTTTTCGGCGCCACCTTAAGCCACCACTGACGCATAAAGGCCAAAGCCCGCCCCGCAAAGCGCGCCGCATAAGCCAAGGTAGAACCCCATTGTATTGGGCCAATCTTTAATCGCGGTTGTTTTTATGAATTGCATATTATCCTCATTTAAGTTTTGTTATCGCTCACACTGTGTAAAACTATCTTTACATAGACAAGCACGCTTTACATGTCAAGCAGGCTTGTCATTTAATGCCCCGCGCAATAAACATCACATAAATGTGCAAATCAAAGATGTGACATCCCCGCTCCGCCGCGTTATGCAAAATCATGAACGCACCGATTGATCCGAAAAAATTCCAAAACCCTGACACGACAGCCAAAGGCGAGCGCCGCGCGTCTGTGTTTTTCAAGGGCCTTCAGACGCTTTGGTTTAACTCGGGCAGCCTGTGTAATATTGAATGCGCGAATTGCTATATAAAGAGCAGCCCGACCGCCGATCATTTCGTCTATATAACGCCCGAAGATATGGCGCCCTATTTAGACGAGATTGATACGCTCGGTTACGGCAGCGTTGAGATCGCCTTTACAGGCGGCGAGCCTTATATGAACCCGCATATGTTGCGCCTATCGGAAATGGCGCTTGAACGCGGGCATGAGCTTTTAGTGCTCACCAACGCGATGAAACCGATGATGCGCCCGCGCGTTCAAAAAGGTTTGCTGGATTTGAAAGCCCGCTTTGGTGATAAAATGACCCTGCGCGTTAGCCTCGATCATTTCTCGCGCGCCGCCCATGATAAAGAACGTGGCAGTGGTAGCTTTGATATCGCGCTAAAAGGTATGGCGTGGCTGACGGAGCATGGCTTCCCGCTTCACATCGCAGGGCGCGCCATGTTCTCCGAGAGCGACGCAGACGCCCGCGCGGGATATGCTGACCTTATTACGCGTGAAGCCTGGGATATTGACGCGGCCAATCCTGCGCAGCTTATCCTCTTTCCTGAAATGGACGAAAGCGTGGACGTTCCCGAAATTACGACGGCGTGCTGGGGGATACTCGATATTCACCCTGACAGCATGATGTGCGCCACTTCCCGCATGGTGGCCAAACGCAAGGGCGAAGCAAAACCCGCCGTTTTGGCCTGCACTCTATTGTGGGACGACCTTCAATTTGAAACAGGCAAGACGCTGACGGAATCGCGCGCAGCCGTAAAACTCAATCATCCGCATTGCGCCAAGTTCTGCGTACTTGGTGGCGCGAGCTGCTCGGCCTAACCCAAAGCACATTGTCCACAGCAATATTGCCCACCTCCCTATGCATTCGCGGCGCGTCTTCTAGTTTGCCCTCAAGCAATTAAAGGACAACATCATGGATGATGAAACACGCGCACAGCAATTCGGTGAAGCCACAAAAGAAAAACTCCGCCAATTTATCGCGCGGATCGAACGCCTCGAGCACGAGAAAACCGAACTCGCCGCTGATATCCGCGAAGTCTACGCCGAAGTGAAAACGTTTGGCTTAGACACTAAGGTCGTTCGCAAGGTGATTTCCCTGCGTAAGCTCGATGCTATGGAGCGCGCGGAGCAAGAAGCCCTACTTGATATGTATCTCGAAGTGATTGGCGACTAGCACTCGCCCCAGAACATAATAAGAACAAATATTTGCAATTTATAAAAACCTCGCCTATAGGGGCGAGGTGACCACGGATTACGACAAACAACAATGGCAAGCCGAACAATCGGCCCGCGACGCCGCGATAGAAAAGCAGCGCGAGCGCGAAGCCAAAACCCGTGAACGCGCCGCGCGTAATGCCAAACGTAAATTAGAGCGACTTCACCTTAAACTTAAAGAAGCTGGCGAACTGACGGAATGGGAAGAGGAATTTTCCACATCCGTCACCGAGCGCCTCGATCAATTTGGCTCCGCCTTTCGCGATCTTGAAAAAGGGCGCCCCAGTGATGCGTTATCATTTGCGCAGAAGCGCGTGGTCGCGAGCCTGAAGAAAAAGGCGAAAACTAAAAAGCCTGTCGATGAAGACGATAATGAAAACAGTGAGGAGAAAAACTCGCGCACATCGTTCAAGCGCGGGAATGGCTTTAAATCTAAAAAACCCAAATTCACACCACGTGTCCGCCACATAGAGGAAGACTTCGAGCCAAAACCCGTAAAGCCCGTGAGGCCGCAGCCCTTTATCCCGCAATTCGCGCCCGAAGCGCCGCAGCTACAAAAACCCTCACAGCTACAAAGACCAAAGAAACCGTTTCTGAGAATTGTCAGCAATGATGATTAAGATCAGCCCGCGTCACGGCGAAGAAAAGCGGCCAAAGGTTCATGGATCGCCGCTTCAATCATGTCGGGGATATCCGCATTCGCCAGAACGTCGCGTGTCGGATTTCTAAATTCTGGCCTTGGGTGGGTGACATGCACGACGCCGCCCAAAGATTGCCCGCCGCATTGAAGCGCGCCAAGCACAGCTTTCACGCCGTCAACATGGACGCCGCCCCGCGTTTTCACCGTATTCACATAGCCCGTGATACTCACTGCGCCTTCCATCAATGCGATATCAATAGCAATACCTTGCGCGGCCTCGCCCAAATACCCCTTATGTGCGAAAACCTTGTGATCCGCCAATATGCCTTGCCTCAACCACGCGGCCACATCCGCATAATCAAACACCTGCCCGTCAAAATGATATTTACGCCCCGTCAGCGCAGCTAGTTCATCCAATCGACCCGCGAGAGCCGCTTGCGGAAACGTTAAATGCGCAGGAAATATCTCGTCGCACGCTTCAAATTCAACCAGCAGTCCATTTTCACTTATGGACAATTCACCACCTTGAATCACCTGCCCTTTTGAAAAGGTAAAACCATATGCGCCCTGCGGCGAAAGTGCTTCGATTTTAAAGGATTGCGAGAGCGCATTCGCAACAGGCAGCCAATTTATCAAGGCACCCGTTTCGCTTCCCATTTCGCTCTTATGTGAAAAGCCATCTTCCGTCGCCCACGTAAAAAGCTCGTTTTCGGTCACATAAATATTCGGCACGAAAAACCGCAGCCGCCGAGGGGATAACAAACTTAAATAAACAACAGAATTTTGCGCAACCCCGCTCAGATTATCAAGCGCCGCATATGCCATATGCAGCAAACCCAAGCCGCTATCCGTATCGCCAACATACATGCCGGGCCGACGACGCACATTTTCAGTAAAACCATTCATGGCTTCACCTATACAGGTGAAAGCGCTTTATTTCACGCGCACTTTGAGCGGTCCCATGAGAGCGTCATTTGTCACGATTGGGTCGCAGCTTTGTAAAACGTCGCCGCCTGTAAGGCTTTCAACAAGCAATCCCGCTTCGCGTGCGATTAATACACCCGCCGCAATGTCCCAAACGGCGAGGCCTCGTTCCCAAAATCCATCATAACGACCCGCTGCTGTCCAAACCAAATCCAATGAAGCGGCCCCGAGGCGTCTTACGCCTGCGCTCGCGCCCATAACCTGATGTAGTTCTTTGAGGAATTTAGCGTGACCCGGGCGGCCCAAAAACGGAATACCTGTCGCGAAAAGGCTGTCGGTGAAAATATCGCGCTGCGCAGGACGCAAACGGCGATCACCACCGCCAAGACGCCCGTCATTTAAAAACGCACCTTTGCCTTTTTCCGCAAAGAACATTTCATCCGTGACAGGATTATAAACAAGGCCAGCAACGATCTCGCCTTCACGTTCCAGCGCGATTGAAATGGCGAAATGCGGAATCCCGTGGAGGAAATTCGTTGTGCCGTCGAGCGGGTCAATAATAAAACGGTGTGTTTTATCCGTACCGATAATCTCGCCGCCTTCTTCCATCAAAAAGCCGTAACCCGGGCGGTCACGCGCGAGATTTTCCTGAATAACCTCTTCGGCCGCTTTATCTGCCTTGGACACGAAATCCGCTGGCCCCTTGCGAGCGACTTGCAGATGTTCAACTTCGCCAAAATCACGCAGCAAAGACCGCGACGCCTTACGCGCCGCCGACTGCATGACGGTCATAAGTGCGCTCATGCCAGCCATTAGTCAGCTCTTTTGACGTAGGAACCGTCTTCAGTGTTGATAATCAAGCGCTCGCCGACACCAACGAAAGGCGGCACGTTCGTCCGCACACCGTTGGTTAGCGTTGCAGGCTTGAAAGAGTTCGCCGCTGTTTGGCCTTTGACAACAGGTTCCGTGTCGGCAACTTCGAGAACGACTTGCTCTGGGATCGAGATATTGATCGGGCGCTCTTCGTAAAATTCAACGTCTACGGACATGCCGTCGTTTAAATAGGCCGCGCGGTCGCCAACGAAATCTTTGTCGAGCATGATTTGCTCAAAGGTTTCGCCGTCCATAAAGACCAGAAAGTTATTCTCGGGATAAAGATAAGTATGTGTCTTTTGCTCAAGACGGATTTTCTCAACCGTTTCAGCGGCGCGGAAGCGCTCATTCAGTTTACGTCCATCAAGCAAGTTCTTTAGCTCGACCTGATTAAAGGCCCCGCCCTTACCCGGTTTCACAGCATTCGTTCGCACAGCGACCCAGATCGTGTCTTGGTGCTTGATGATATTGCCGATGCGGATTTCATTACCATTAATTTTCATGGGAGCCTCATATACATGCGTCTTGCGGCGCTCTTAACAGCGCAAGGCAGACTAGGCAATCTGTAGTTAAAG
This sequence comes from Maricaulaceae bacterium, assembly GCA_049607665.1. Classification (GTDB taxonomy): domain Bacteria; phylum Pseudomonadota; class Alphaproteobacteria; order Caulobacterales; family Maricaulaceae; genus Fretibacter. Next base: position 22,056 of record JBMYWT010000038.1, on the reverse strand, counting down.
CGAAAACGCGTCCATGATGCGTTTAACTGCGGCAGTTTTAGTGTAAAGTACCCGGCTCGTAAGGACTATCGAGGAGGAATGGCGGAATATCGACCGTAAAACGGTCGCCTTCAGGCGTTTTCATTCCATAATTCCCGAGCATCATGCCAGAGGGCGCAGATAATGGCGCGCCAGAGGTATAGCGGAAAGTCTCGCCGGGGCGCACAACGGGCTGCTCGCCGACAACGCCGCGTCCGTGTACTTCTTGGACTTGGCCCTTGCTGTCTGCAATTTTCCAGAAGCGATCAACAACTTGTAAATCCGTTTCGCCCTGATTTTCGATCTCGACTGTATAAGCCCAGATAAAACGGCTCTCATCCGGAGACGACTGATCCTCTAGGTAATCAGGCTCAACCCGTACAATAACGTCTTTCGTGCGTTGCTCGAACATCCCCAACTCCCAATACAAGGCGAACTTAATAGTATGGCCTATGCTTTGAGGTTGTTGTGACGAGTTTAATTTATCAGCGCAAGGCCTTTACCCACTAACCGCTTAAAATTTGCAGTTACTCTTGCGTCAGGCGAACGCCGTGTTAGGCACGAAAGCATGATAAAGAACGGAATATTACCAGAGCAATCCATCACAGCCTTGATTGACAAGGGCTACATTACAAGCTCGGCGCCCATTGGCAGTGACAGCGGCCCTGCGCAAATACAGCCCGCCAGCCTTGATCTGCGGCTGGGGCATACGGCCTATCGTCTGCGCGCGAGCTTCTTGCCCGGCGCAGGGCGCACCGTCGGCGATGATCTTGAAAATCTGGTCATGCATAAAATTGACCTCTCGCAGGGCGCGGTTTTAGAAACGGGCTGTATTTATATCGTTCCTCTGCAAGAGAACCTAAATCTACCCGACGATTTATCCGCCTCGGCCAATCCCAAAAGCTCCACCGGGCGGCTAGATGTTTTTACTCGCGTTATCACCGACGGCGCGAGCGCTTTTGATCATGTGGAGCAAGGCTATAGCGGCCCGCTCTATGTAGAAATTGCGCCGCGTACATTTTCTATACTAGTGCGCCCCGGCGACCGCTTGGTACAGATGCGCTTTAGGCGCGGGCCGCTAGAGGTAGTGAAAACCCAAACGGTGAGTATTGACCTGAGCGGAACAGGCATTGTCGGCTGGCGCGGCAAACGCCACGCAGGGCTTGTTGATGTTGGCAAAGTGGATGGGCATGAGGCGCTGGATTACTGGGAACCGATAAAGGGCCGCCCTGATGGCTTCGTCCTCGACCCTGATGAGTTTTACATTCTGGCTTCCAAAGAAGCTGTCAGTATTCCCGAAAACATGGCCGCAGAAATGGCCCCCATCGCGCCAGAGATCGGCGAGTTCCGCGCCCATTACGCAGGTTTCTTTGACCCAGGCTTTGGCGTGGATAAAGTCGGCGGCGCAGGCAGCCGTGCCGTCCTCGAAGTCCGTGGCCGCGACGTACCTTTCATTTTGCGTGACGGACAGCCTGTAGCGAAATTAGTCTTTGAAAAAATGAGCGAAACGCCTGCCTCATTATACGGGCAAAATGGCTCGCATTACCAAGCGCAAGGTTTGCGCCTATCGAAACATTTCCGCGCGCCAAAAGAAAGCTAGACTATGAAATTGATCGGCTTCGGATTAGCAGCAGTTACATTACTCGGCGCAGGAACCCTTTTCGGCTCGCAATTGTCTAAAATTGATGGGCAAATGAACGCCGTTACGCCGCACGCCGCTTACGTCATTTCAGACGCCGCGCAGGCTTTACATGACAGCCTGACAATCGCGGACCTCCACACGGATACACTTCTCTGGGATCGTGACCCGACCAAGCGAAATGATTACGGGCATGTTGACCTCCCGAGGCTGGCAGAAGGCGGCGTTAATCTGCAAATTTTTTCAGCCGTGACAAAAACGCCTGACGGGCAGAACTTTAACGAAAACGCATCTGATTCAGATGGCCTTAAGAAACTTGTCATGGCGCAAATGTGGCCGATGCGGACATGGAATTCACTCTATGAACGTGCCGCCTATCAAGCCCAGCGCCTGCAAAAGCTCGAAGCCAATGCAAAGAACAATCTTGTCATCATTCGAAACGCGGCTGATTTAGATGCGGCAGAGGGTAAGCTCGCGACGCTGCTGCTCACAGAAGGCGCGCACCCGCTTGAAGGCAAGCTCGAAAATATCGCGCGGCTTTACAATGAAGGCTATCGCATTATGGGCCTGCAACATTTCTTTGATAATGAGCTCGGCGGCTCCATGCACGGCACGAGCAAAGCAGGCCTCACGAAATTCGGCAAAGACGCCGTTCGCGAAATGAGCGCGCAAGGCATTATCATCGACGTCGCACATTCATCCGAAGCCGTTGTCCGCGACGTGCTGGCTTTAACCGACAAGCCCGTCATTATTTCGCACGGCGGCGTGGTCGCCCATTGCCCTCGCACAGCCAATCGTAATCTGCCAGATGAGCTAACCACCGCCATCGCAGAGCGCGGCGGCATTATCGGCATTGGTTATTTCAGCGGCGCGATTTGCGATATCTCGCCCAAAGGCATAGCCAAAGCCATCAAAGATGCAGTCACCTTATTGGGCGCAGACGCTGTGGCGCTAGGCTCAGACTTTGACGGAGGCATTACCGCCAGTCTTGATACATCAGAACTCGCCGTCATCACGCAAGAATTGATGAACGCGGGCCTAGACGAGGCCGTCATTCGCAAAGTCATGGGCGAAAATGCGTATCGCTTCTTTGCTGAAAATTTGCCGCAATAATTGACCGCAATAACGAAAAAGCAATGGGGCGTGTATATTGTGCGCTGCGCGGACGATACGCTCTATACAGGCATCACCAATAATCTTGAAAATCGCCTCGCCGTTCATAATAAAGGCACGGGCGCAAAATACACAAAAACCCGCCGACCCGTTACAAAGCTCTATTGGGAAATTTGCGAAGACCGCAGCGCCGCATCAAAACGTGAATATGCTATAAAATCATTAAATCGACAGGCGAAACTCGTGCTAATTAAAACAGGCTAAAGGAAATCGCCGTCCACTTTTTCGCCGAGCGTTTCCACGCGAGCTTTCACGCCCTTCATTTCAGGATATAGTTTTTGCACTTCCAGATAGGCCTCATAGGCTTCATCCGTTTTCCCAAGCGTTTCGAGAACGCTGCCAAGTGTCACCAGCGCATAAAATTGACGTGGCTCGATCAACAGAGTTTGCGTAGATTCGCTTAACGCCCGATTATAATCTTTTTCTCTAAAAGCTAAACGTGCCGAACGCGCCCAGCCTTCAGCATATTCGGGTGTTAATGTTGTGACGTGATCGTAAAGACGGCGCGCATGCTTTATTTCGCCGCGCTGTTCAGCTTTCGCGCCACGGCGGAGTAATAAATTTACGGTCGCAGAACCGCTATCGATCCATATCGCCATAATCTCTTCGGCAATAAGCTTTGCGTCTTCTTCATTATCTTCAGCTTTGATTCGCAAAAACAGACCGTCCAAACGCGCTGTGCGCTCTTCGGTTTCAGTCATTTGCGAATAATCGACCTTATCTTTCAAAGAATCGGCATCGTCTTTTGCGGACTCGGCTTCCATGGTCTCTGGCAATATAATTTGCCCCATAAGTTCATCAACAGATATGTCTTGCGCTGCAGAGACAGAAAAACCTGCTAAGCTTAGGACCGCAATTGATGAAAGAGTAAGAAAAAACCGCATATACAGACACACTGACGCCTCCGACCATCTCTGGCAAGAGGCGTATTCAGTCAATAAAGGCGCAGACGCGCCCTTAGGTCAATTAACCTTGGCGAGCCTTAAAGCGCGGGTCAGTCTTATTGATAACATAAAGACGACCTTTGCGGCGCACAATTTGGCAATCGCGGTGACGGTTTTTTAGAGATTTTAATGAGCTGCGGACTTTCATAGCGGCGGCTTCCTTAAGTTTTAAATTTCAAGCGCTGCCTATAGGCAGATGATAAGCGTAAGTCAACGCCCTAAGTGACCATATATACGCTTTTCAAAAAGAGTCTTTCCACATGTAGAGACCACTTTGCGAAAAGCGTCAAACTTGCTAGCAAGTCTTATGTTGCCAAGAAATATAACCCCCCTTTTATTCACAGCCCTTATCGCTATGCCCGCCTGCGCAAGTAGCCCGTCAACAGACGCCCAAGCGCAAGTAAGCTCGCCGCAAGCGGCCACGCAAAATACAGCGCAATCACGCCCATCTCTTAGTCAATCACCTCTCAGCCAATCACAACGTTTTGAAAACTGGAAGACCGACTTTATTTCTCGGGCGGTTGCCAAAGGCTATAGCCGGACACTCGTAACCCGCCTGATACAGCCCGCGCAGATTAATGAACGCGCGCTTGACCGCGATAGAGCGCAGCCTGAATTTTCAAAACCAATCTGGAGCTATGTAGAAAGCGCAGCGTCCACATCGCGCCTCGAATCAGGCAAAGCAAAACTACGTGAACACACGCAGGTCTTTCAAGATGTCGAAGGCCGCTACCGCGTTAGCCCCTATGTCCTAACCGCCATATGGGGCCTTGAAACAAGCTATGGCCGCATCATGGGCAATCACGATATTATAAGCGCGCTTAGCACTTTTGCCTTCGAGGGACGCCGCAGCCAATTTGGCGAAGCGCAGCTTTTCGCCGTATTAGATATTGTCCGTAGTGGCGCTGTAAGACCAGACCAACTGACAGGTTCTTGGGCGGGCGCCATGGGTATGACGCAATTCATCCCCGCGACGTTTCGCGATTACGCCGTCGATTTTAATGGGGATGGCAATAAAGACCTGTGGGGGAGCGAAGCTGACGCACTTGGGTCTGCGGCGCATTATTTATCTCGTTTTGGCTGGCGCGGAGATGAACCTATTTATGCCGAGGTTAAATTACCGTCGGGCTTTGATTACGCACAATCTGATGGCCGCAAGAAAAACATCAATGAATGGACCGCCCAAGGTGTTGCGCCCATTAACGGACAGCGCTGGTCGACCGATGCAGGCTTTTTAGACGCAAAACTCTTAGTCCCTGCAGGCGCGAAAGGCCCAATCTTTCTAACGTTTAAGAATTTTGATGTTATTAAAAAATATAACAATTCCACGAGCTACGCACTTGGTATTGGCGTCCTCTCTGAGGCACTGCGCGGCAAGAAAGCCATCACGAAAGCCTGGCCCCGCAGCGATAAACCCGTAGGGCGGTCAGATTTAAAACGTATGCAAGAAAAGCTCACGGCGCTTGGCTATGACACCAAAGGCGCGGACGGTATTGTCGGTCCCAATACGCGCCGCGCGATACGGGCGTGGCAAAGCACTAAAGGCTTGGCGGCGGATGGGTATATTGAACAAAAGCTGTTTAAACGCATTATGGACAGCCGATAGGCTCCTTTGAGTTAGCCGCCTAAAAACGGGTAACTTGCTTCATCTCTATATATGTTCATGCCGCCCTTTTGCTTTTGCCAGCTTGAAATCATATGCATTTCATCCACGCAAAACGGGCTGCTTTTATAAACCCCGTAATGTTTCTCAAAGGACATGACAGGTTCCAGCGGCATATGCGCAGGCAGATAAGCCAAAGTGACATGCGGCATGAAATTACGCTTTTCCATAATAATGCCCACTTGCCGCGCCGCATTTCGGCAGCGTTCATGCAAAGCATTTAATGCTGGCGTAGGCTTAACGCCCACCCAAATGGCGCGCGGCACGAAAGAGCCAAAATGCCCAACGCCTTCAAGTTCGAGGTCAAAACTTTTATAGGGCCGCTTCACCAAAGCCTCATCCAGTAGCTCGGCTTGGTCATCGGTGACGTCCCCATAAAACGCTGTCGTTATATGTAGCTTCTCGGGTGCTACCCAGCGCGCATCTTGGATCCCTCTTTGGAGGTTAACCAGCTCATTTATGATGTCGGGCGTTGGACGCAGGGCGGTGAAGAGGCGCATAGGATTATATTAGGCTATGTGGCCGGTGAACGGAAGCGTCTGTGAATATCATCCGCCGCCTTTTCCATCTCATCTGTCCAGGTAACATTATGCGCGTCAATATTCTCTTTAAGCTGCGGCAGGCTCGTCGCGCCGATAATATTGCTTGTGACGAACTCTCGGCTTTCTACAAATTTAAGCGCAAATTGCGTTGGCGTAAGGCCAAGGTCAATGGACGCCTCAAGGCAGGCCTCAATACATTCCGCTGCGCCGTAATTTTCATAACGCCGCAAAAATTCACTAAATTGTTCTTTGCGAGATCCCTTTGGGACGCCCTCTTTATATTTCCCCGTCAGATAGCCCATGGCCAAAGGCGAATAAGCCAAAAGTCCAACGTCTTCGCGCATCGCCACTTCGGCAAGGCCGTAGTCAAAACGGCGCGCGACAAGGTTATAGACGTTTTGGATCGACGCCATGCGCGGCAAGCCAAGGCGGTTTGCAAGTTCTAGATATGTCATCACGCCCCAACTGCTCTCATTCGACACGCCAATATGCCGAATATTGCCTTTTTCAACATGCCGAGACAGCGCGCCTAAAATATCTTCTAATGGCACCATGTCAGTGGCATCATAATCATAATAGCTATGAAAGCCGAACCCCGCCCCTTCCGCAGGACGGTCGAGCCAATGCAGTTGGTAGAGATCAATGTAATCTGTCCGTAAGCGGCGCAGTGATTTTTCAACCGCCTCATCAATTTGCGCAGGCGTATGACGCGCCACCGAATCGTTATCACGCGCCCAAGACATTCCCGAACGGCCCATGACTTTACTCGCAAGGATAAAATCATCACGTCGTCCGCGCGCTTTTATCCAGCTCCCAATATAGCTCTCTGTGCGCCCTTGGGTTTCCGCGCGGCCCGGGACTGGGTACATTTCCGCCGTATCAATAAAGTTGATTCCCGCCTCAACCGCGTAATCAAGCTGCTCATGGGCTTCGGTTTCTGTGTTTTGCTGTCCCCATGTCATTGTCCCAAGACAAACAGAGGTTACTTCGAGTCCCGTTCGGCCTAATTTTCGGCGTTCCATATTGTATAACCCTTAGCGAAATTCATTGAATTTTGATGGATTTACCCTATATTGCGATCATGACAAGCAGCATTATTCCCGCTGCATTTATTATAGGAGCGTTTAATGAACGACTTTAACCGCGCTGTTGGCGCATCCTCAGATATGGACATGGGCCTACGTAGCTTCATGCTTGGCACTTATCGTTACATGACCATGGCTATGGTTGTAACCGCAGCCGTCGCCTATTTCGGCGGACAATATATCCAGTCAAACCCGCAAGCGATGGGCCTATTAAGTAGCCCCTTCTTGCTTCTTGGTTTTGTGATTGCGATTCCAGTTCTTTTCGGCGCGGTCGGAAGCAAGCTTCACACCATGAGCATGGGCGGCGTGTTAACGTTCCTCTTTGGCTTCGCAGCCTTCCTTGGTGTTTTCATGTCTGCCGTATCGGCCTTCGTGCCCGGCATGATCATTGCGAAGATTTTCTTCATGACTGTAGCCATGTTTGGCGCGCTTAGTCTCTTTGGCTATTCGACAGGCCGTAATCTTTCGACATTTGTGAAATATGCTTTCGCAGCCTTTTTAGGTTATGTCGCCATCAGCCTCTTGGGCGCATTTTTCCCAGCCCTTAAGCCAACAGGCACAATGGATATCATCATCAATGTCATCGCCCTTGGCGCCATCGCTATGATTACAGCATGGGAAACACAAATGCTTAAGCGCACATATTACGGCGTAGCGGGCAACCCAGCTATGGCGCAAAAAATGTCAGCTTATGGCGCGGCTAGTTTGCTTCTTGCATTTGTGAATATGTTCCAAATTCTACTGAGCCTCTTCGGTCGCGAATAATACTTCACTAGATAAAATTTTATCATCCCGCGAGGTCAAACTCGCGGGATTTTTTGTATCTAATTTCCTCTTAATTTGTTCCCCTTGCGTCGAATCATAAAATCTGCCAAACATGCGACATGCTGACGCAGAAAACTGCGCGGCAAAACAGACAAAGGGGAGAAAACTATGTCTATTGCTAAAATCATTTGGGCTCTATCAGCCTTGGCCGCTATCGTGCTTGCATTTGTAAGCCTTGAAGTTGGCGGCTTAGTACTGGTCGTATTAGGACTGGCTGCAGGCTGGTTCTTGGATAGTGAGCACCGAAGAGGCGTCATCATCGCAGCGATCTTTTTGATGAGCGACGGCGCGCTTACACTCAGCGGCATTCCAGCCATTGGTGGATATCTTACAAGCATTCTAGGCAGCCTTGCTGCAGTCTTTAGCGCTGCCTCGGTCATGGCGATTGTGCGCACATTGGCTGAACGCATTTTGCTATCAAATAAAGACTCTGCAACGTAATCAAACGCAGATTTTTAAAAAAATAGCCCGCCCTATTTTAGGGCGGGTTTTTATTTGGTGACACGGAAACGCTGCTTGTCAAAAACACGCAATACGGTTTTCAAATCATGTCCGCGTTTTAAAATAAGCCCTCCGGGCGCAATCACGCTATATTGGCCTTGCTTTGCTTTCAGAGCTGGCGTTTTTTCAATCCGGTAAAGTGGCTGTTCAGACGCCTGACGATATATTGAGAACACCGCCTTCTCTTTTAGAAAATCCATCGCATAATCTTTCCAATGTCCTTGGCTGACCATATGGCCATAAACGGAAAGGATCACAGATAGTTCAGTTCTGTGAAATGCCGTTTGGGAATTTGGACGTATTTGCGATGATGTAATGCGCGTTGGCGGTTTAGAAACGCCGGAGGTTTTCGGTTTTAACGGAACAACATTATTTGTCATGGCCTGAGCATAACAGGCTAGGCCTTTGGTTCAAGACAAGCGCGAAGATATCTTCTGCGAAATAACTCCCGCGCCCTATCACGGGAACGTATTACCGCAGCTTCAAAATTAACCACCCTTGCGAAAATTTCACACTTTGCCTTATTTTTGCCGCAATGCCGCCCCGCTTACGCCCTGCTTAGCTTTGACATTTGGCCTGCATATCAATGGCATTCAACAGGCATCCCCCTGCCATGTCCCAAACCATTATATGCTTAGACGGCGCGTTCTCTTCCCCGCGCCCTTGTTACGGCCCTGATATATGCCTTATCGGGGCCGTTTACTTTTGAGGGCGATAAACCGACACAGCTTGGACGCGGCGTGTCTCTGGATCGTGCAAGAGCGCCGCATAGGCAAGCGCTTCATCGATTTCTATATCGGCGACCTCATCGGCATCCAGATGATGAACGGCCTTTACAACATTGGCGAGGCGCAATGTCCGCCCATGATTTTCACCCTTTGTCACATCAACGCTTTGCCAACCCGGCGCGAAAGAGACAATCACGACAGGCGCGCGGCTTTCCAAAGATAATTTCCCGTTCTCGGCCTGTAAATCAAATGCACCTGCGTCATAGGATAAAGGCATAGAATAAACATCTTCGCGCTGATAACGCGGGCTGTGAGCAGAGCCGTTTAAAACGATTTGCGGCGTATAGACATTACCAATCCCAAACCCTTGAGCATAGGCGCGCTGCCGTTTCGTAAATTCCGTTTTCCCAAAGGTGTCTTTCCAGCCCAAATAATCCCAATAGGTCACCCCATAAGTCAGAACTAGCGTATCTTCATCCTCAGAAAGGCTTCCAACGAATTTATTCGCGGGCGGACAAGATGAACACCCTTGCGAGGTAAATAGCTCGACAACAGTTTTGGGGCTATCGCCTGCCCATGCGGCGTTTGAACAAGTCAGACCCAAAAGACCAACCAAGAGGGCACTACGTTTAAATAAGACTATCATATTTCCTTTAAACCATAGCTTTCGCATTTGCGCTATTCGCAATCACATCACAGCTCTGTGAGTTTACCTTGAAGCCTTTACAGCGACGGCGTCGCCGCGAGTTTTTTCTTTTCTTCAGGATCTAAATCCGGCTGTCCATCCGCAGAAAGCAATACCGCAATCCAGCGCGTTGTTTGGAACTGCGCGAGGATAATCATGATGATCACAGTTAAAGGCGCAGAGAGAAACGCCCCGACCCCGCCCCAAAGCGCGCCCCAAAGCGTAAGAGATAGCACCACGACAAGCGCGGATAGGTTCATACTGTCCCCCATCATCTTGGGCTGAATAGTATTGCCTATGACCGATTGTACGCCGAATAAAAGCCCCGCCAGCACAGCAATCCGTCCCGGATCAAATTGAACAAGTGAAAAGATAACCGGCAAGGCCACAGCCGCAAGTCCGCCGACAATGGGAATATAGTTCAAGATGAAAATAACGAGCGCCCAAAAGAGCGCGTTTTCAAGCCCGAGAGCATACATCACGATGAAACTTAATATGGTTTGGATAATCGAAATTATCGTTTGAACACCCAAATATTTCTCGATGGAGTGACGGATACGTTCGCCCACCTTAGTGGCTTGCGCCCGCTGTGTTATGTCTGGGAATAGATCATCCATCTTCTTGGGGAATGTGCTTTGCGCGGCAAAAAGAAAGACGACATAAAGTGCAATAATAGCAAGGTCAGAAAAAACGCCCTGAACAGCGCTCGCAAAGCCGCCTATCGCGCCTTGTAGCTTTTCCATCAATCCAATTCTGTCGGATAGCCCTCCGAAGGATAAATCCTGTCCCGTTTTATCACTCATCCATGAGAATATTTCAGCAATACGAGCCTGATAACGCGGCGCTTCACGCGCTACATCCTGTGCTGTATCGGCGATAATAACGCCAATGCCCACAATTCCCGCAACAACGCTTAACACGGCAACTGTCAGAGCAAACCAGTAAGGAAGCTTAGGCGACAGGCGGTCTAGCCAGCGTGCAAATGCATCAATGATAAGCCAAATGAATATCGCCAATGCAAATGGCGCAAGTAGCGCCCGTGTTTGATATAGCCCCCATGTCAGCGCCACAAAGGCAAGAAAAATCAAACTGGCCCTAATAGATGTATCCACAACTTACTCCCTTAACTCTCCCCATTAGGGAATAATTTCCGTCTCGCGTCAATCTTGCATTCACGCCGCCGAATGCCTAACAAGACAAACGTATATCGCAAACGGAAATCACATTATGGGTCAATATTCATTTGAATAACCCCCGTAATTCACCGAAGAGAATCTCATGCTGCATAAAAAAATATCTCGCAGAACTTTACTCGGCAGCGCCGGTGTTGCGGGCCTCGCCGCCTGTGCTCCCAAAGACGCCGCGCGTCTCTCTTCGGAGCGCCCCGCCTCTCGCGGTCTCTTTGCGCATGGCATTGCCAGCGGAGATCCGCTTTCAAACGCTGTAATATTATGGACACGCATTACACCAGAAAACCCCAATGCTGGCCCTGTTGAAATTCTTTGGGAAATGTCAGAAACGGATAACTTTGAAACCCTAGCCGCCAATGGAACAGGCACAGCCCAAGCGGCTTCAAATTGGACCTTTAAGGTCGACGCACAAAACCTAACGGCTGGAACGACATATTATTACCGCTTCACAGCGGGCGAGACATCTTCGCCAACTGGCGTAACGAATACGCTCCCCGAAGGCGCGCTTGATAAAGCTCGTTTCGCCGTTGTGTCGTGCTCAAACTGGCAACACGGATATTTCAACGCTTATGACCATATCGCGCGCCAAGATCATTTTGATGCCGTGCTGCACCTTGGGGATTATTATTATGAATATGCGGCCGAGGATTATGCTGACCCGAAAATGTTAGATGTCGGACGCGTTCACGAACCTCGCCATGAAATCATAAGCCTTGAAGATTATCGTATCCGCCACGCGCAATACCGCACGGATCCTTCCCTTCAGGCAATGACAGCAAAACTGCCATTGATTACCATTTGGGACGATCATGAAACCAGTAATGACAGCTGGAAAGGCGGAGCAGAAAACCACGGTAACAATGAAGGCGAAGGTTCATGGGACAGCCGTAAACAGGCCGCAATGCGAGCCTATTATGAATGGATGCCTATTCGAGATCCGCAGGCAGGAAAGGCTCGCGAAACTCTTTTCCGTCACATTGAATATGGCGATCTTCTCTCGCTTATCACAGTCGAAACACGCCTAAACGCGCGGGCAGAACCGCTTATAATCGAAAACTATGTTGATGAGATCACGGCGCCCGGCGGAGACGAAAAGTTTAAAGCCGAAATCCTTGGCGACCCAAAACGTGAAATGTATGGCCAAGTTCAAGAAGATTTTATCGTTGATGAGCTCTCCCGCTCCAAAGAAGACGGCAAGGCGTGGCGCATTCTCGCCAATCAAGTCATCATGGGCCGCCTCTCCACGGCAGATCTAACGCCCCATGTAAACGAAGACGCCGTGCAAGCGATTGAGAAAAATTGGGCAGGCATTCGAGATTTCATCACTCTGTCGAAATATAGCGTACCAGTCTATCCGGATAGTTGGGACGGTTACCCTCATGCTCGTGATCATTTTTATGACCGCCTTGTCGAAAATGACGTGCGCGATATTATGGTCTTAACAGGGGATGCCCATGAGTTTTGGGCCAATCATTTAACGGCCAAAGATGGCAAACAAATCGGCGTGGAATTTGTGACGTCTTCTGTGTCTTCCGAAACGCTTACGGCTTATCTGGGCGACGGCACAGCCGATTACGCTTTGCTCTTAACGCAATCCAATGAAGATGCCCGTTATTACAACCCGCTTCATAATGGGTATAATGACATTACCTTTACGCGCAGAAATGCAACGGTTCGCATGATAGGCATTAGTGATGTTAGCACGCGAACTTACAGCGCCTTTGATGTCGCAAGCTTTGTTGTAAAACCGAATAAAGGCAGCCTCTCTATAGGCAGCCCCAAAGGGCTTAACCTAAAACAGCGCGCCCTCTTCAGCGGTCTTGGTTAAGGGTGCGGGTTTCACATTTTTTAATCCTTGCATACCCGCAAGGTTAGGGAATTTGGCGATATAGTCAGCTTTAATACCGTCACTCGAACGCCGTGATCCATCATGACTATAGCCGGGCGGCGCGAATATATATCTCAAACGCTGCTTTGTGCTGAGGCCCGGCGTCAACGCATCCTTGAAGACCGCGAACATTTCCTTAAACGCAATCAAGATTGGGTTAAACGTCGCCACAGGCGTGACGATACCATAACGCACAGGATCATCATCACGCTCTTCGACAAATGATCCAAACATACGGTCCCAAATAATGAGTATTCCGGCAAAATTGGAATCCAGATAACGCGGGTTCGTCGCGTGATGTACGCGGTGATGGCTTGGTGTATTAAAAATAAATTCAAACCACTTTGGCATACGTTTGATTGTCTCTGTATGGATCCAAAATTGATAAACAAGATTCACGCTACCGACAAAACCAACCAAGAGCGGATGAAACCCTAGTAAAATAAGCGGGCTGGAGAGCAAAACAAACCCCGTAAGCTGGCTATTCCATGGCTGCCGAAGCGCGGTGGAAAGATTATAATGCTCTGAAGAATGATGAACGACATGGGCTGACCAAAACCAACGCACACGGTGGGAGGCGTAATGTTTATAGTAATAAACAAAATCTTGGAGGAGCAAACAGACGAAAAAAGCCCCTACGCCAAAGCCCCAATCAAAGAGGCGGAACTGCCAAACACCCATCATAATTCCGAGACTGATAAAGCCAAACACAATACCAGAAATAAGATTACCCAGTCCCATAGTCATAGAGGCGGCCGCGTCTTTGAACTCATAGGCGCCCTCCATCTTTCGGCGGCGTACCAACAACACCTCAAGCGCAACGGCTAAGACGAAAAATGGCGAGGCGTACATTAGTATAGGCGGGAAATCAGGCATGGTTTATTTTCCCTTTCATTCATCTTAAGTCAATGTCATATCTTCGCCATAATTTTACTTAAAATTTCATTCTTTTGCGGTATAGCAAGTCAAAATTGTGAGGGCATATGTGCGGCATTATCGGAATTGCAGGTAAGACAGAAGTTACGGATCGGCTAGTTGATGGTTTAAAGCGGCTCGAATATCGTGGTTATGATAGTTCAGGTATTGCGATCTTAAAAAACGGTGCTTTAAAGCGTGAGCGCGCAGAAGGTAAAATAAAAGCTCTTGAAACAAAACTCTCTACTCAAAAAATTGATGGCACTGTTGGCATAGCTCATACGCGGTGGGCGACGCATGGCGTGCCCAATGAAACCAATGCCCACCCACATTTTTCAGGCCGTGTTGGCGTTGTTCATAATGGCATCATCGAAAATTTCTTAGACCTTCGGAAAGAGCTTTCACACCGAGAATTTAAAACACAAACAGATACAGAAGTTGTTGCACATTTAGTAGACTATGCTCTTGAAACTGGACACGATCCAGTGTCAGCTTTTAAGGCCACATTAAAAAAATTAAAAGGTGCATACGCTTTTGGCTTAATAATTGATGGTTTCGACGACCATATTTTCGCTGCGCGTGCTGGTTCGCCACTTGCCCTAGGTCTAGGAGAAGGAGAAATGTATCTCGGCTCTGACGCCATGGCACTCGCTCAACTAACGCATAAACTCGTCTATCTTGAAGAAGGTGACTGGGCGATCCTGACTGCAGATAGCTATAAAATATACGATCAACATGATAACCCCGTAGAGCGCGACGTCACCATATTATCCGGCGGCCCCGCTATGGCGGAAAAAGGAAATTATCGCCATTTCATGCTCAAAGAAATTTACGAGCAACCCGAGACGATTGGCCGAACAATGGCTAATTATATTGATGAATATAACCTCACCACAAACGCACCAGAAATTTTAAACTTTGAAGCCATAGACCGCATCATTATTATTGCCTGCGGAACAGCATGTTACGCCGCAATGGTTGCGAAATATTGGTTTGAACAAATTGGCGGCATTGCTGTCGATGTCGATGTCGCCTCAGAATTTCGTTATCGAAAGCCCGTTTTATCTAAGAACGCATTATTCATCGCAGTTTCTCAATCAGGCGAAACAGCAGATACGCTCGCTGCACTACGTTATTGTAAAGAGAACGGCCTACAAACTGCAGCCCTTGTCAATGTCATGACATCCACTATGGCGCGCGAAGCCGATATAGCACTCCCGATAAACGCAGGCCCTGAAATAGGTGTCGCCTCCACCAAAGCTTTCACTTCCCAATTGACAGCACTTGCTTCATTAGCTCTAGCTGCGGGTCAAGCACGCAATATGCTTTCCCGTGACGATGAACGTCATTTAATCCGTGCGCTTATTGAGACACCTCGCCTTGTCAAAGAAGCCCTCCAGCTTGACGAGCATATTGATCGCATTGCCTTTAATCTCTCCAAGAGCGGTAGCGCCTTTTATCTTGGACGCGGATCTCAAGTACCTATCGCACTCGAAGGCGCACTAAAGCTTAAAGAGATTTCGTACATTCATGCCGAGGGCTATGCGGCGGGCGAGCTAAAACACGGCCCCATAGCCCTTATCGAAGACGGCACGCCCGTCATCGTCATCGCGCCATTTGATACGCTGTTTGAAAAGACGATTTCTAATCTGCAAGAAGTTGCTTCGCGCGGCGCGAAAATCATCTTACTCACCGACGATACAGGCGCGGCTTCTGCCAAAGACATGGCAGATGAGCTTATCGTTCTGCCAACCTCAGACAGTTTTGTATCCCCGATTATAATGTCGCTCGCTATTCAGCTTCTTGCCTATCATACCGCTGTTCACCTAGGAACAGATGTCGATCAACCGCGAAATCTCGCAAAATCTGTGACGGTGGAATAATGAAAAAAATACGCAAAGCCGTTCTCCCTGTTGCGGGATTTGGAACGCGGGTTCTCCCTGCCACAAAAACCATACCAAAAGAAATGCTGCCTGTAGTGGATCGCCCTGCTCTGCAATATGTTGTCGATGAAGCCCGCGAAGCGGGCATTGAGCATTTTGTTTTCGTCACAGGCCGCAATAAAGGCGCGATTGAGGATTATTTCGACCGTGCTTATGAACTTGAATATTCACTTCGCGTCAAAGGCAAGACGGATATATCGGACCTTCTAGAGGCCAACCGCCCCGAAGCGGGTACGATGAGTTTTGTGCGTCAACAAAGCGCCAAAGGCCTTGGCCATGCCATATGGTGCGCGCGTGACGTTATTGGCGACGATCCTTTTGCCGTACTTTTACCTGATGTTTTGATTAAATCAAAAACCAGCTGCCTCGCCCAAATGATGGAAGCTTACGACGACGTTGGCGGCAATGTTATCGCCGTAGACGCCATACCCGAAGAACGCGTATCCTCTTATGGTGTTATCGCCCCTGCCAAAGGAAGCGACGCCAATGGCAAACTTATCAAAATGGACGGTATGGTCGAAAAACCGCCCGTCAATGAAGCTCCATCGAATTTGAAAATTACGGGACGTTACCTCCTACAGCCGCGCATTATGGAGCTATTATCCGACCAAGCCGCAGGTGCAGGCGGCGAAATACAATTAACCGATGCCATGGCCCGCCTGATGCGCGAACAAGCGTTTCACGCCTTTCAATATGAAGGTCAAGATTATGATTGCGGCTCTAAATATGGTTATTTCGAAGCCGTTATGGGCTATGCCGTTGACCACGCCGAAATCGGTGCAGATGCTCGCGCACTCATTCAAAAACAGGCCGGCCGCCAATCCTGATATGCCAAGTGCGGCTTTCATATCCGAAGCCAAGTCTCTGAAGGCCTGGACGATAGACAAAGCCCTGCCCTTTTGGGCCGAAAATGCCATCGACGATAGAGGAGGTTTTTACGAGGACCTAACCCTCGGAGGCACACCAAATAAAGACGCCATCCGGCGCATTCGCGTCCAAGCCCGTCAAATTTTCGTTTACGCCAATGCCGCCCATTTAGCTTGGTATCCGCAAGGCAAAAACATTGCGGTAAAGACGTTCAATTTTATGAAGGATGTAGGATATCAGCCGGATACTGCGCCCGGTTTCGCCCATCTTATAAATGCCGATTACAGCGTGAATAATCCGAAGAGAGTTTTATACGATCACGCCTTTTATTTGCTCGCATGCTCCGCCTTACTACAGCTTGAGGATGGCTTAATCCAAAAACAGGCCAAGGCGTTATGTGATGACATTTTTACTTTTTTAAGCACCAGCCTTATCTCCACACATGGCGGCTGGGATGAAAGTCTGCCCTCAACTCTGCCAAGACGCCAAAATCCGCACATGCATATGTTAGAGACCGCTATGGCGCTCTATGACGCCACGCAAAACGATACATATTTGGATATTGCCCGCGATATTTACGCGTTGTTTGAAAGGTATTTTTTCGACCCTAGTCACAACATCATTGGCGAGTTTTTCAATGACGATTGGTCTCGTGCGGCGGGCGAAAAAGGCCAAAGCGCGGAGCCCGGTCACGCCGCCGAATGGGTGTGGCTGCTTTGGCAATATGAACGCCGCACAGGCACAGATACATCCCAATACGCCAATGCGCTTTACGGTAATGCCTTCAAGAACAATGACGTTTTCCTAAATGATGAAGAAAACGCAAACGGCTATCCTCTCCGCGAAACCAAACGCCTCTGGGTGCAAACAGAAGTCATCCGTGCTCACCTTGCGCAAATGGAACGCGGTAACATTCAGGCCGAAGACAAAGCCGTGAAAGCTATGGCTCATTTCAAAAACATCTACCTAGATGAACGCGGAACATGGACAGATCAAATTGACGCAAACGGCAAAGCTTGCGCGCAGACCATACCCACCAGTACATTTTATCATATTTTTGGTATGGTCACAGAGGCGGCCCGCCTCGCGAATATTTTATAATTGCGGCGCTACGCGCTCCACGCGCACGGACATTATATCAATTGAACCTTGCTGCCCTGTTGGATCCGGCCATATGCCAATGTAATCATTTCCTTTTTTACCCTGCGGTTTACCGGGCGTGAAAAGAAAACTGTAATCCGCAAACTTTTCCGTAAGTGCATAATTTTGCCACTCACTATCCCCGGCTCCTGAACTGAAATAAGCTGTTTCAAACTTTAACGCAGGGTTAGAGCGTCCATAGCGTGCGCGCACCGTTATACGTATCTCTTGCCCGCCGAAGTTTTTCTCATATGCCGGCCCTAATGTTCCAAAAACACCTGCAGATGGCGGGGCTTCTGCACGTGTCATATGCGATGAAGCCACAGCATAGCTTCCGCCGTTTTGACCATCACTAGCGAGCTGCATTGTTGTGCCTGGTGACGGGAATAAAGCGGTTAAAGAATCGCCCGAAAGCTCATAAAGATCTGCATTTGCGGGTCCATCATCCGCGCCAAAAGAAAGCGCGAAATAAACCATGCCGCCAATAATAAGAGCCGCCAAAGGGTAAAAGAAAATATCTTTCATGGGCACGGTGTAAACAGCTTAAGCGTTCTAAGGAAGTGTTTTGACCTAAAATGACGTTAATCAAATTAGGAATAAAACCGCGCGGTCATCGGCGCGCTCTGTTAGCGCATTGGAAAGTGTCTGTGTAAGCTCCCCGGTAAAGCGTTCGGCAGCGGCAGATGTCCAGGCTTCGCTTACGGCTGTGACCAGTTCATCGCGTTGTTTTTTAATAGCCTTACGGATTCTGAAATCTGTCATTAATGCGCGCGCCAAAACAGGTACTTTGGCTTTGCGGAAACGCCCTTCAAGCGCCTTGCGGCCCATCAAAAAGCCTGCCCCGCCCACAGCGCCGCCAACCACTAGCCCTATTGGATTCGCCAAAAGCGGCGCGAGTAAATTCGCCTTGGCGAGCAATACGCCGATCACGACGGCCGAAATGGATGTCCCCAATAGGGCCGTATCACTCTCAAGGCTCGCGACATGGGGCGCAGCCACAGTCAGGCCGTCCAAGTGGCGACTAATATGCTGACTATCATCAAGGGATAACACCATAGCTGGCAGGCCATGATCGCGGCAGAGCGGGTCTGTGTCTTTTTCAATATTGCGCTGCAAAGTTGAAAACCAAGCCGTGATAACAGGGCGCAGAACATTCTGCGCGTCTTCGCTATTTAGCCACGCTTTCACGCGCTCACTCAGCGCGTCTTCCACATCCTCTAGGCTTGTGATCGCGCCTCGCCGCCAATCACGGAAAGCTGGCATGATGCAGGCTTCAGTCATACCGTCCACAAGTGCTGGCGCAAGTTTTGCGCCTAATGCTAGGCTCGCATTGGCGGCTTTGCTGTGCACGGGACCGTTTTCCGACATAAGCTCCGCGACGGCAGATTTGAAACTTGCATGTAAATGTTCGAACCGCCCAAGCCACGCAAGGCCGCGCGCTATCGCAAATTCAGGTTCTGCCCCGCGTACAATACGCGCGCTTGGGAACGCTTTCTCGCACTCTGGTAGCACCAATGGCAAACGCGACGCCCCGCCAGTCAGAAGAACAATTTCAGGCGCTCTACCGCCAAGCATTTCAATCGTTTCCTTAAGCGCAAAGGAAAACGCCGCTGGCCACGTAAATCCATTAAGCGCTTTAAGCGGTTTACTTAAAATCACATCCGCATCCGCCTGATCCATACGAATTTCAAACAAAACACCGCCAGCAATCGGGAGACGCTTTATCATTTCGACGGGCGCGCCTTCGCCGTTAAAAAATTGCTCCTTAGCAAGACGGCACCAATATTCCATAATGGGGCGGTAATGCGGGAATTTGGCTATGAGTTTTTCGATCTTCGCGCGGTGTTCTTGGCGCGCAAGGTTAAGCTCGAAAATCTCTGTATCCAGAAGGCCCGAACCTAAAAAATTATGCCCTACATCTTCGGCTTCAAGATCGCGGCAATAGGTAAAATCCGTCGTGCTAGAGCCTATATCAACAATCAACACAGAGCTACGCGCCGCGTCGAGTGTCAGATAACCTTGCTCTAACGCGGTCATTAAAGCCGCGCGGCTTTCGGGGACAATTCGTACAGACGTCATGCCCGTTTGAGAAAACACATCTTGGTAAGCCGTGCGGTTTTCGGCGCTCCACCCTGAGGGGCAACCCACAATGAAATGACTTTTCTTGGGGCCGCGTATTTTTCTATCCGCCGTCAGCCCATCAATAAGAGCCTTGGTGAAAAGATGTGTTGGCTCTCCGGCGTGATCCATAGAAAGATCGCGGTCTTTAAACTTCACCCAAACTTGAGATTTGTTGGTAAGCGCCGCGAGGTTAACGGCATCCGCGCCAATTTTAATGCCCTCTTTGGTGCGTGCGACAGCCGTCACGAAGCTCTTCTGGCCGCGATACTCGAGAATTTCAGGCTCTCGCATGGATTTCCCATAAGCGCGTCCAAGCGCGGTTTCGCCGTGCCCTAGATCAAGCCCGATAAATTCAGCGGCGCTGCGGTCTTCACTCATGACGGCGTCCATACGGTTCCGCGCCGAATAACGCGATCACCCACTATTAAAGCCGGAGCTGCTTCTTGTATTGCCTCTCCGCCGAGCGCCGGAAGCGCGTCAAATAAATGCGCCGTTTTTTTGGTATAGGAGACAAGTTCCACGCCTTCGGCCGTCAAAACAGATTTAAGCTCTTGATTAATAAGTTTCAGCGCAAAACCGCCATCCCCTGCTCCGTTGGCCTCGAGCAAACCTTGCACAAGCCCCATAAGGCGATCATCATCGCGCCAATGCGTTTCGGCTTCAGGCTCCGCAAGGCGGAGTAAAATATGATCCGCCGTTTTAAGCGCGTCCGCCAAGCTATCCACAAGCCCTGCTGCATCAACCTGCACCGAAGCGCTCGCAACTAAACGGCGACCAGAGCTATGATCTTCCAAGGCTTTTGATTTTTTATAAAAGGGTAATTTCGGGAGCGCTTTTTTCCAATTATTTGGATCAAAGAAACGAAAGCCTGCCAGCACAGCGGCGGCTAATATCGTCAAGCCTGAGCCTTGGATAAACCCCGCCAAAGCGAACACCCCAGCTGCGCTATAGAACAGCGCCCGCCCCGACCATTTGGCCGCCTTTGGCTTGGCGATTTCATCCCAACTTATGACCGCATCCGTGCCGTGATCTAAAACGCCAGCGCCTGCTTTGACCATTTCAAGGAGCCATAATCCGGCGCGGTGTAATTTCGGGTCTTCTATTTGCGCCGTAAACGCTGCGCCCGTGCGGTCGAGGGCACGGCGGGCCTCGAGTATAACCATATCCGTATTTGTGGCCTCTGGCCCGACAGCTTCGCGCAGGCGATCTCTCTCAGGCTCAAAGGCGCGGGCAAGTGACGGCAAGATGGCGGGCGTTTGGCTCATAAGGCTAATGTGGGCGCAGACGGGCCAAAGTCAAGCTACGTCTCAGCTTTGGGCCGCCAAGACGCGCGCTAAAATAGCATCCAATTTCGCGAGAGTTTTCGGGCCACGCGCTTCGGGGGCCGTGATAAGCGCGACATCCAGATTGGTTTCAATCCCTTGCGGCGACGGTGTACGCGGCGTATTTGCCATAGCCTTAATGATATGGCGCACTGTGTCCCGCGCTGTATCGGCATTTTTCATTAGCGTTGCAATAACTGCGGCCACATCGACATTACCGTGCGCTTGATGCCAACAATCATAATCCGTGACCATAGCCACCGTCGCGTATGGTAGTTCGGCTTCGCGCGCGAGTTTAGCTTCGGGCATGTTTGTCATGCCGATGACATCGCAATTCCAACTCCGGTAAAGCTCACTCTCGGCGCGTGTTGAGAATTGCGGCCCTTCCATTGCCAAATATGTGCCGCCGTTATGGACGGTCGCGCCCGCAGCTTTCGCCGCTTCGCCCGCCATCTCCGCGAGCCGTGAACAGACAGGGTCCGCCACAGACACATGCGCCACCATGCCGGGCCCGAAGAATGATTTTTCACGTGCAAAGGTACGATCAATGAACTGATCAACAATAACGAAATGGCCCGGAGCATAGGCTTCCTTGAGAGAGCCGACAGCAGAGAGCGATAATAGATCCGTGCAACCCGCACGTTTAAGCGCGTCAATATTGGCGCGATACGGCACAGATGTCGGCGAATGCGGATGTCCACGCCCGTGACGCGGGAGGAACCGTAATTTTACGCCGTCCAGTTCAGCAAACAGAATATGGTCAGACGGTAGGCCCCAAGGCGTTTCAATCTCTATCCACTGCGGGTTTTCGAGGCCGTCTATATCATACAAGCCCGACCCGCCAATAATACCCAATACCCACTCTGT
>JBMYWT010000037.1:5900-28202 GCA_049607665.1 Maricaulaceae bacterium | reverse complement strand
CTGCTCCACATTGGCGGGGCGGTAATCTGCTACCGCGGCGCAGGCGATGAATATGTCACATTCGTCCAGTAGTTTATTGCACTGCTCGAGCATGTCCTCTGCGCTTAACTCACTCGCGACGATTTCCGTTACGGGTTTTTACAAGCCGTTGATGAACAAGAACGCCACCGAAGAACATTACCTCAAAGCGTCCCGTGGTTTCACACTCATGTGGGCATTGGTTGTCATTCCGGCCGCCTTGATGTTTGTGAATTCAAAAGGTTCAATCCTTGAAACGCTTACCGCTGTTGGCTCTTATTTCGTAGGCGCGAAACTTGCCATGTTTGGCATGGGATTTTTCTCTAAGCACACAACAGAACGGGGGCTGTTAGTTGGCGTTGCGGCCGGTTTCATTGCTCTATACCTTATCAAAGCCGGTATCCCTTTCTCTGATTGGCAGCCTCCAAAAATTGCTTGGCCGTGGTTTGTTGTCATCGGCGGCGTGGTCAACATCGTTGTCTCTTACATAGCGAGTCTTATACTGGATGGCCGTCAAACAGAATGGCACCCCCAAACAGTTATTGGACAACGTACAAAGTTTAAGGCTGAGAACCTGCCTGAAAAAGACGGTAAGTGGTATCGTGTTCCTGGTAAAATAGAACCCATAACATGGGGACTGCCCGTTGCATTTATCTTCATAATGGGTTTTTTGTTTTGGTTTTCCAAGCTGGTTTAACAGGAAAAGTAAGGTTGAATTTTCCATATTGCATTCGAATGCAAAAATGCTAGATAACGAGAGAAACTGAACCACATAATGGCTGGAGCCCCTAATGGCGCGTTACCTAAAACATGGCATTGATGTCGAAACGAAACTGAAAACTGACGGCAAAGTGAGAGAAATCGTCGAAGGCATTTTGGCCGAAGTCGAAGATCACGGCGACGCCACAATTCGGAAATACTCTGAAAAGTTCGACAAATGGTCTCCGGAGAGTTTTCGTTTAACGCGCGCGCAAATTGACGCCTGTTATGACGATGTCACGGAGCAAGAACAAAGCGACATTCGTTTTGCGCAGACACAAGTCAGAAATTTCGCGCAAATTCAACGCGATTCCATGAAAGACGTCGAAGTCCAAACGCTTCCCGGTGTCATACTGGGCCACAGACATGTGCCCGCAAATGCGGCGGGATGTTATATCCCGGGAGGCAAATATCCCCTTATTGCCTCTGCACATATGTCTGTCATCACGGCCAAAGTTGCCGGCGTAAAACGTGTTGTCGCCTGCGCGCCACCCTTTAACGGCAAGCCACATCCCGCTATTGTTGTCGCTATGGATATGGCAGGTGCTGATGAAATTTTCTGCGTTGGCGGCGTGCAAGCCGTGGGCATGATGGCCATCGGCACAGAAAGCTGCAAGCCCGTAGATATTCTGGTCGGCCCCGGCAATGCCTATGTCGCCGAAGCCAAACGCCAGCTTTTCGGACGTGTCGGAATTGACTTATTTGCCGGTCCAACGGAAACAATGATCATTGCAGACGATACAGTCGACGGCGAAATTTGCGCCGCAGATTTGCTGGGACAAGCCGAACATGGCGTCAATTCCCCTGCTGTTTTGCTTACCAATTCAGAAAAACTGGCGAATGATACCATTGCCGAAGTCGAACGACAGCGCCACATACTGCCGACGGGTGACGTGGCAGGACAAGCTTGGGATGATTACGGACAAGTGATTTTGTGCGATTCTTATGAGGAAATGGTCGAAATGGCGGACTTCATTGCCTCAGAACATGTTCAGGTCATGACCAAAGACCCAAATTACTTCCTTGAGAATATGACTAATTACGGCGCCC
Source organism: Maricaulaceae bacterium (assembly GCA_049607665.1). Taxonomy (GTDB): domain Bacteria; phylum Pseudomonadota; class Alphaproteobacteria; order Caulobacterales; family Maricaulaceae; genus Fretibacter. Next base: position 26,375 of record JBMYWT010000037.1, on the reverse strand, counting down.
TGTTTCTTGGGCATGAAACCAATGTCGCTTACGGCGATAAAGTTATTGGCACCAACCATACACTCCCGACCAACAAAGCGGCGCGCTATACGGGCGGTCTTTGGGTCGGTAAGTTCCTCAAAACCTGCACCTATCAACGCACCACGGAAGAAGCCTCTGTCGTGGTCGGAGAATATTGCTCTCGCCTCTGCGCTATGGAAGGCTTTGCCGCCCACAAAGAACAAGCCGATATTCGTCTGCGGCGTTTTTCGGGGCAAAATATTCAAGGCCTCGACAGCCTGCCCTTACCGCGCAAAACGTCGTAAGGTTTATGATGACCGACTTTCAGTCCGAAAAACAAATCGTCCTAGATTACATCCGTGATTTTGACGGCGCAAACATTAGCACGCGAGCTGAAGCCCTCACCGCTCACACAGCGCCTGGTTACCATTGGCGAGGTATGCATCCATTTTACGAGCAAGCAAGCGCTCATGCCGCCGTGGAGAGTTTCTGGAAGCCCTTCCTAACCTCTTTTACATCCATTCAACGGCGCATGGATTTTTTCTTTGCTGGCGCAAATGTTTGCGATGAAGGCGAGAGCATTTGGGTTTGCAACGCCGGGCATTTCATGGGCTTGTTTGATAAAGACTGGCTCGGTATTCCCTCGACAGGTAAAATCGCAATGATGCGCTATGCCGAATTCCACCGCGTTGCAGACGGTAAGATTGCGGAAACTGCCCTCTTTTGCGATATTCTCTCGGTAATGGATCAAGCGGGCGTTTACCCCCTACCACCTATGACAGGTAATGCCTTTATTTACCCTGGACCGCGTACTCATGACGGATTGCTATTCACCGCTCAAGACCCGCAAGCCGGCAAAGATATGGAAGAATTAGTTCACCGCATGGTGGATGATTTATCCAACCTGAATGTAAGCGGCGGTGATAATTGCCCGCCCGAAGTTCTGGCACGCACATGGCATGAGGATATGGCATGGTATGGCCCGACAGGCATCGGGGCGTCTTACACAATCCCGCGCTATCAACAGCAGCACCAATATCCGTTCCGCAAAAACCTAGAAGGCAAAGTTTTTAACGGTCACATAGCCCGCTTCTTTGAAGGCAATTACGGCGGGTTTTTCGGCTGGCCTAATTTGAACAACACAAATAAAGGCGGCTTTCTGGGATTACCGGCATCTGACAAACATGCCCCTATGCGCGTCGTAGACCTCTATCGCCGTGAGGGTGACAAACTTGCGGAAAACTGGGTGTATATCGATATGCTTCACTATCTGTTCGAACAAGGCCTTGATGTGCTCACCCGTAATGCAGAGATCAACCGCACGGAATATACACGCCCGTTTTAGCGCTTTGCATTCACCGCCCTCGCCCCTAAAAGATAAATATGAGGGATCCAAGTAAAAAGCCAAACGGCCGCTCTACGAGCTATGATGTCGCGCGCCTCGCGGGTGTATCGCAATCAGCCGTCTCGCGCTGTTTTAAGACAGGTGCTAGCGTGTCTAAGAAAATGCGCGAAAAGGTTATGGCGGCCGCAAAAGAGTTGAACTATCAACCTAATGCCATTGCACGCGGATTAATTACGCGGCGTTCAAATCTTGTCGCCGTGCTCGTTTCATCGCAAATGAATTTCTATTACCCCGAAGTCTTGTTTCAACTCACCGACCGTTTTTCTCAACAAGGCATTCGGGTTTTACTTTTTACGATCAATGAAGAATCTGACGTAGAAGACGCCATTAATCAAGTGTGGCAATATCAGGCTGACGGAGTCATTTCCGCCTCCTACCTCTCAGTAGAACAACACCAGCTTTTGGAAGAACGTCAGATACCGGTGGTCATGTTCAACCGCTATTTCAGTGACTATCCGACGAATACGATTTGGTGCGACCCGGAAAGCGCAACAGACGTCATGATTAAACACTTAAGCGAATTTGGCCATACGGAGTTTGGCCTCATCGAAGGACCTGAATATTCTATGGTGAACCGTGAACGCATGCGTATCGTTCACAATGCACTTAAAACCTATGGCGGGAAAATCGTTGCCAAAGCTCGCGGAACATACCGCTATGAAAGCGCGGCGAATGCGACCCAGCAGTTGATGAGCGCGCCAAACCTTCCAACAGCAATAATCGCCGCGAATGACATGATGGCCATGGGCGCGCTGGACGAGCTTCGAAATGTGATGGGGCAGTCTGTCCCCGGCGATATCTCTGTTGTTGGTTTTGACGGGATCGGCGCGGCCCGCTTTGCCTCCTATGAATTGACTACGATACGTCAGCCCATCGGACGCATGGCCGAAGCCGCTGTTGCTATGCTGCTTGCCCGAATAGATAAACCTGAAACCTCGATGGAAAAACGTGTTTTAACAGGTTCATTCATCCAAGGCACATCGACAGGGCTTGCTTCACATTAAGCAATTGCATTCGAATGCAAAATTGGTAGTCTCCCGTCAACAAGGAGACACTCATGAAAACCAGCACTGACCGTATTTTAACGACCCATGTCGGAAGCTTACCGCGCAGCAAAGCCGTCACAGATTGCGTGTTCGCTCATGAGCAGGACAATCCCCTACCTGGCGCAGATGGAATCATCGCAACCGCCGTTAAAGACGTCGTGAAACGGCAGGTAGACGCGCGCGTCGACATTGTGAGTGATGGCGAAATGAGTAAAATTTCCTACGCGACCTATATCAAAGACCGCATCACAGGCTTTGACGGCGACAGCCCGCGTTCTGCCCCCAAAGATTTGGAAGATTTCCCAAAATTCTTGGAACGTCAAAACAGCGGCGGCGGAACACCCACCTATCGCCGCCCGTGCTGTGTTGGCCCCATCGAAGTTAAATCCATGCAGCCCCTGCAAGAAGACCTCGACAATTTTGCGGCCGCCTTAAAAGGGGCTGATGTGCAAGAAGGGTTTATGAATGCGGCTTCGCCTGGCGTGATAGCCCTCTTCCAACCTAATCATCATTATAAAACGCAAGAAGAATACCTTGAAGCCTTAGCCGAAGGTATGCGGGCGGAATACGAAGCCATCGTCGCAGCAGGTCATATCCTACAGCTTGACAGTCCTGACCTTGGGCTTGGCAAGCATATGCTGTTTAAAGATGAGCCTGAGAATTACGCCAAACTGGCCATGCAACACGTCGAAGCGCTTAATCACGCTTTGCGCAATATTGATGGCTCTCGTGTACGGATGCATATTTGTTGGGGTAATTACGAAGGGCCACATCACTATGATGCGTCCATGGCAGAGGTCATGCCTGTCGCTCTAAAAGCCAAACCTCAAGGACTACTTTTTGAAAACTCAAACCCTCGTCATGCGCATGAATGGGTTGAAGTGGCTGCGATGGATATTCCTGACGACAAAATTCTTATCCCAGGCGTCATCGACAGCACGACAAATTTTATCGAGCATCCGGAACTCGTGGCGCAACGCATTGAGCGGTTTGCCGGTATTGTTGGCAAAGAACGCGTCATTGCGGGTAGCGATTGTGGTTTCTCGACCTTTGCAGGCTTTGGCGCAGTGGACGAAGACATTGTCTATGCCAAACTTAAATCCATGGCCGAGGGCGCAGAAATCGCGACGAAAAGACTTTGGGGTTAACCCATACCGCTTGGCACAGAGATAGGCCCGACATTTCGGGCCTTATTAAACTCTCTCATACGGCCTAAGACATCAACCCCAAGCTGATTATAGAGATCAAGTAAATCCACGAGAACCCAGTTTTCGCGGATCAAGCCGTCATGATCTCCGCCAACTTCGCGCCGCCAGAAATCGAGACTGCGGAGCAGAACTTCTTTGCCTGCAGGCGCAATTCCCATCCATCCGTCATCCGTAAGCGTCAGACGCATATTCGGCCATCCCGTCTCGCAAACATAAGCGCCCTGACCGAACCAATGACTCATCAACTCGCCGGCTTCGTCCAGTTTACGGTCGGGCATTCCGCCAAGAAACGGAATTTGGTGCCAATTTCGAAAACCCGAGGTTCCGCGAGACGTGCCAATGCCGGCCGGGCCGTACCAATTAAAGCGCGGATGCCAATAGCTCTCTAAATTCATAACGGACGGATCAGGGTTAGACGGATATTTACAAAGATCTGTCAGCATAGCTATCACATGATCTTGTGTCGCCTGCCCGTCGCCTGTGACTGTTAATCCGTCTCCGCTCATAGGGGCTGGCGTGCAGAGATATTTCCCAAGTTGCGGCGCCATCGGCCAAGCGCCAGCCTGCATCATCAATTCAGGAATATCCCAAATCGCTTGCATCTCGACAACCTTTCCGTCCTCAAGGCGAAAGAATTCATGGTAACGCATATGCGCCAAATGCCCGGTGGGCGGAATATCCATAAAGGCCTTTGTGAAGGTGCCCATATAGTTCCCCATACAGCCAACCCAATCTTGACCTTCAGGGGTCGTGCCCGCGAGGACAATCATGTCGCGCCGTTCCAGATCAGGCATGGCTCGGTGCAGCGGAGCCAATGCAGCGTTCATAAACGCTGCGCCGCCAGTTAGCGTGCCAAAAGGGTGACAGAGTTTTACTTCAGCGTCCTCCGTAAACAGCGCGTCAATCGCAGCTTGAACTATATCCGTTTCAAAGGTCGCTGTAGCGCTTTGAAACGCACGAATGGAGGCTTTTAAGTTTTCGGGTGTCATAGCTATTTTCTTTAAGTGGACTTAATCTCTTTAGGTTCGAGCTTTCTCAAATGTCTTCCACGCCTCTTGGAGCTTATCGATATCAAAACCTGGCTCACGTGCAGGCCCAAGAATTATCTGCTCATTGGTCAGCATGGTTTTAATGGCTTCGCCCAGTTTGGGCAGCACGTCTTGGGGGATAATAATGGCGCCGTGTTGATCCGCATGGACAAGGTCATTCGGGTTTATCGTTAAATCAAAAATAGTCACAGGCGTATCGAGTTCCGTTACATGCACAAACATATGACTTGGGCCGATTGATCCGGCGACAACAGGAAAGCCAGCTTCATGGTCATCTAAATCTCTCATGACGCCATTCGTCAACGCCCCTGACATGCCTAGCCCCTTATGCACGGCCGTATGCACTTCGCCCCACCATGCCGAGACGCAATGCGGCGCATCGACGTCTTCGATAACGCAAACACTTGGCCCCTCACCTGCCGCCATATATTTAAAATAATCCAATCGGCGAGCCTTGATTATATCGGCAGATTCAGTTGGTGGCTTTAACCCTGAAATTTTTGCTGTCCGCGCGTAGCCGCACATCGACTTAGCGCCATTCATGGCATGTACAGGCGTACCACGCGTGAAGCGGTCATATCCACGCCCGCCCTGAACAACTTCAATGGCGTTTGAAATCGTTGGCGTATCGAATTGCGTCAGGCTTTTAATAAGATCGGTCATAGCTCTATTCTGTAAAATTCTTGGGCCGTTTTGAAAAACATTGCGTCACGCTCAGTGTCAGAAAAATCCTGAGTCAGTGTAAAAAATGCGCCCATTGTATCAACATAACTCGCATAGAGTTTATCGACAGGGAAGTTGGAGCCAAAAGCGATACGGCTTGGTCCAAACACATCAATTGTGCGTAAGACGCGCTCTCGTAGACTATCGGTCGTCCAATTTTGATCGAACATACCCAGGCCCGAAATTTTGCAAATCATGTTCCCGTGCTCTGCGAATACTTTCAGGCCCTGTTCCCAATCCCGCATGGCAGCCTTCGAAAAATCCTGCGGACTGGCAGCATGGCAAATCGCAACAGGTACAACCTCAATGGATTTAAAAAGCTTCGCAGCGGCCGTTAAAAGTGGCGGTGTTAATTGGAGATCAAAGGACAGTTTACGTTCCGCCAACGTTTTTAAACCCGCCTTAAACACGAGATGTTCAAGCAAAGCATTCGTCCCGTTTTTGGCATCCTCGGCGGCATCCCTGCCAACGATTTGGCGAACGCCCCGAACATTTGAAAACTGTTGATGTTGATCTAGTTCATCTGGCGCATTCGGCGCTGTCAGATCACAAAAGGCAACAATGGCATTGGCCATGCCGTGGCGATCGGCTTGGGTTTGAACAAATTCTGTCTCTTTAACGTTGTGCTCCAGCGCCACGCCGCATTGCACATGAACACTACCAACAATCGGGAGTTCGCTGTGATCTGTTTTAAATTCAGGTACATGGTAATTATTTTGGATTGGCGAAGGATCACCGAAAAACCGTACGACACCTTTTTCAACAAGCCATGTGTGCCGAATCTCGTCCAAATCCCAGAGGTGATGATGCGCATCTATAATGCGCTCAGGGACGGCCGCTTTACCCATTAGATTGCCGCGCTGTCTCGATTTGGCGGCGCACAGCGACATCATCCCATACCGTCACATCTTGGCGTATACGACCGTTCATAATCCGCCAATGCGATACGCCCTTAATATAGACAGGCGCGCCAGTTGGTTCTCCGTAAAGCCCCTCGCCCGTGTGATGTCCCGCCAGAGACCACCGCACAGCCATATCACGCGCTTCGCCCAAATAAGGGATATCAGCAACATGCTCCACGCGTATACGCGCGTCAGGAAGGGCTGTGAAAAACTCTGCCCAAAATGCTCCGAGTTCATCATGTCCATAAAAATCACGATCTCCGGGGTACAATCCAGAGACGCGAAAATCATAAACATCAGAGAGATTTTCGAGGCCGTCTTTTGTCAAATAATTTGCAAACATAAGCTGCGCAAATTCAGGCGGGTTTGTTTCGGGCCAGTTTAGTTTTGAAACTGCTTTCGGTGTATGCGCCATAACATCTGCATGAGCAGGCGCATGAAACTCGATCAAAGACGTTCCCGCAGCAATATCATCTGCCGCAAGCTTGGCGGCGATGTCATCAACGTCAAATCCCATGTGAATGACCATGGCGGCATAATCGCGAACAAGCCATTCTTCGAAAATTTTATTATCCTTGCAGGCGCAATCCGCAATCGTACGCACACGTACCTTGCGCCCCGTAGCCGCGCCAAATTCGGATGGACCTAAATTTGTCATCTTAGAGGTAATCAAATGCGAGGAATAAAACACGCCATCGCCATCATCCGACCAGATCACATTATCCGCATCCAGCACACGATCAGGAAAAGCTTTCATCGTCGCGTACGTATTATCGATCACAGTTTGCGCGCCAATGATTTGGCCCGTTAACGTGTGGATCAAGCAATCATCTGTGTAGTATTTCGCGCAAAGCTCGACGTCGCGATCATGCCAAATACGATCTGTAATACGAATGATGTAGTCAGGAAAATCCACAAATTCGGAATCAAACCCCGGCAGCTCCATACGCCGTCCGCCTTGCGGATTTAACATCACAGACAAATCCGTCGTGGCAACTTGGGTAATAGGTAATGTCGTCATTGGCTCGTCCAGCCCCCATCTACAACAAGGCTATGCCCTGTGACCATATTCGCGCCGTCGGAACACAGATATGTTACCGCATTTGCGACATCATCAGGTACACCCACTTTGCCCATCGGAATCATGCGCTTGATAAATTCCATGAACTCAGGGTTTTCAAACCAATCCTGTGTCATCGGCGTCGCTATGAATGTCGGCGCGACTGCGTTGACCCGTATCCCCTTTGGGGCGAGCTCTACGGCCATAGCCTTTGTCAGGCCTTCAATCGCATGTTTGCTCATACAATAGACCGTGCGGTTAGGCGATCCGACATGCCCCATTTGAGAGGTTATGTTTACAACACTTGCTCCGCTGTTCATTTTGCGGACGCAATGACGCGCAATACGAAATGTTGCCCTGACATTGATATCCATAATATCATCGAGGTTTTTATCGCTCACATCCTCGAAGGGTTCAGGGCGGTTTATCCCAGCATTATTCACCAACATATTCAGTGACGGCAAAGCATCAATTCGCGTCAGGATATCATCAGACGTCGCATCACAGGCCCATATAGTACCGCCTGCTCCCAGGTTTTTTTCAAGATTATTCAAATCATCCGAAGGCCGCGCGCATGCGATGACGTGTGCGCCCTTCGCGTGAAAAGCCAAAGCAATCGCTAAGCCGATACCTCGGCTCGCGCCTGTCACTAGGACAGTTTTTCCTGAAAACTCTTTCACATTCATGAGTTAAATATCGCCTCTAACCCGAAGAAATTCAACGGGCTTATCAGAACGATTTACGAACTGCCGTGCTAATCCTTTGGGAACAGAAGCTGTATCACCCGGGAATAAGCACCACGTTTCATCTTCGAACTTCACAGTTAACTCGCCAGAATGAACAAACAAAACTTCAGTTCCAGGGTAGCTGACTTGGTCCGCGCTTGCAGATGGCGTGAGCGACATATGCATCAGCGAAAACCCGTGAGGCCATCCCAGCTTTGTCTCAGAACTTATCAATGTGCGTTTCGTTAATCCGCCGCGTGAAAAGGAAGGAACCTCTTCGGACGCCATAATACAGCATTGACGCAGTTCTTGATTTGTAAACGTACTCAGGGCTTCAACCTGAGCCTTTGACGTCACAGGCATTGGAGTTTGCCCTTCGGATACAGACTCGCCTTTACCCGTATCGACAAGGCTGCCGTTTTCCAAAAGAACGAGACCATAATCTTTGGCCATATCGAACACATAAGGCGCCCATAAAACTTTGCCGGGATCATCGCCACCCAAAACAGCCCAAAGATAACCAACGCTATCACCGACATTTTCAAATCCGCGAAAGACGCCGGTTGGAATAGAAATCAAATCGCCAGGATGAAGAATGACTTCAGCGTCGCCACCTGTTTCTCCTGTGCGGAACGCCCATGTGCCCGAGTGCACATAAAACACCTCGGCCGTGTCGTGACTGTGCTGAGAATTTACGCAATGCGCAGGTTGGCGCGCGCCGCCAATATTAAACCCATGCGGCTCAGGGATATGAACAAATTGATTAGGGTTTTCAGAAACGCCCGGCCCTATAATGGTGAAGTTTTCTTTCTTATCAGACCCCGGTGTGCGCGTATCAATGAAGGCATCTGTGCACGGCACGAGGTCTTCATACCGAACTATACGGGGATGCGTTTCGGTGAATGTACTGATAGCTTTAAAAACCATATTACTCACCATTCCCGAGTGTGGTCGAGCCCCGCTCAACTTGCCCAAATTGACTTACATAACGGGACATCATTAGGGGATAACCATCGAGAGTACCCTCAGGCGAAAACCATTGTGAGCTTGCGCGCATGCCATGTGTATTGTGAGGATAGATATGCACCTTACAACGCCCTCCGCCTGCATTCACGCGGTTGCACAAATCCATATTCCATTTGGGCTGTGAGTAGAAATCTTGATCGGAGATATGAAGCGAAAGCGGTTGGGTAATATGCTCCGCAAAATTATACCCCCCGATTTGATCAAGGCCTTTTTTGATCGCCTCATCATGCAAAATAGAAACGCCGCCATCGGGTAATACCGAAACTATAAAATCAGGGTTTTCGACATCGCCGACGTAGGTCGATAGGTCTGAATACATTTTTGACGTTCGGTTTAGAACGGCACTCTCAACGGTTGGAAATGACCAACTTTCTTTTTGCCAATCATCCCAGCCTGACGGGTTAGGGTCGCCAATATAATCAGCAGGATATCCGAAAACAAAATTTGGATTCACCTCACCATTTTGTCCTATTGCCGTTCCCGTCCAACTCCCATCGCCAGACAAAAAGGCCTGTGCTGTGTTCTCGACAGGAAAAAGCTCTGTTAGCATTGTCGTACGATCTACGAATGCGCCCGCCCAAAGTGCAGCTTGTTGAGGCGCTAAGTGCATATTTTCTGATGCGCTTGTTACCGCAAGGTAAGTCAACCCTACATCTCCGCCCTGCGAATGCCCGACTAGATTAAATTTTGAAAAATCGAGATCTATGTCGCGTCCTGAAAACGTCAAAGTCCCAGCAGACTTGAGCCCAGCTACAAAATTCAAACTGTCTATCGCGTAAAATGTTGTAGAAAGACCTGCACCTTGATCATAGGCTTCAAGGTACTCAATCCCTTCAGCTGGTAAATTATCTACAGCCCCATGCCCACGGTAACCCGGTGACACAACGGCAAATCCAGCCCGTGCAAATCCGTCAGTTAATTCAGCATACATTGAAGCAGGGTCACATCCGATTGAATATTTTGGCGCGTTTTCCATACCAACCCATCCATGAAGAAATAAAACAACAGGATATCCACTCTCAGATGACGGTTCATTAGGGAGTGTGATCCGTCCGTATTGTTTAATTCCGTCCGATGAAAACTCCACCATATATGACTGATAGTTTTTCGAATGCTGAGGGAGTGACCTAGACGAATTTGGTTTTACACACGCCTCATCATTGACGGAAATCAACTTTGGAACTGAGCCATAAGATCGCTGTTGCAATGCAGGAACCGATAATTCCGTAAGAGATCCAATTTTCGGAGCCTCAAGAACGTTAGTAAGTTGTACGCTTTGTGGCGCACATCCGACCAAACTCAATAGAATTAATCCAATCCCCGATTTCACATTTAGGGTCATGAAAATGAAAAGGGACGCCGAAGCGTCCCAGAACCTTAGGCGTCTTAAAATTCTACGCCGACTTTGATTCCCCAAGTGCGTGGGTCACCATAGTTGGCCTGAATTGATGCTGTCGCAATATCTGCCTGACTAGGGGAGAAAACAATACCGCGCGTCAGAACAGCTTCGTTTTCAAGGTTTTCAACAAATCCTTCAACAGTAAAACCGTGCGTTCCGTTTTCCCAGCGCAAACGTAGATCTGTTTTCATATAGCTGTCCTGCTCAGAGCCAGGAACATTAAAATCAAAACCCCAATAGTCGCCAACTAGAGCCGTTTGAACCATAGGCGTCACATAGTTGTCGCCGCCCATATCAAAGACATAACCAGCCTGAAGTGACACAGAATAATCCGGCGTAAGAGCTGGCGTCCAACCTTCAAGAGACAATGATGGCACACCGCCCGCTTGTACAATCTCGCCAGTTGTGCGCGTCACGTCTTGACGTCCTTCGAAGTTACCCAAGCCGTTCACACGGCCAACTAGGTAGTTGCCAAATTCAGCATCTTGAAGCGACAATGTGCCATTGACGAAGAAATTGTCACCAGGAAGCCAGTTAAATTCTAACTCAAGACCCTTAGATTCAATCTCACCGCCATTTTCAGTATATTCAGACGCGATACACGTCGTTGGATTCGCTGGATCGATACATGAACTCACGAACGATTGAGCATGCATATTGGAATAATCATTAAAGTAAGCCGCAAAGCCATATGTGAAATCACCAAATGAGCCTTTAACGCCCGCTTCATACGCCGTAACTTCTTCAGACGTGAAGAACTCAGGTGCGCCAGCGGCTTGCAGAGCTGTGCCATTTACACCACCGGTACGATAACCCGTAGACACGGTTGCGTAGAATAACTCGTCATCACCGAAATCATATTCAAGACCGGCCTTCCAAGTAACAGGGCTTTCACTCACGGACGTTGTACCGTTTCTAAGCTCATTATCGTCGGAGTTAAGACGAAGACCACCAAGAACACGGAAATTATCAGAGATTGAATATTTTGCATTCGCAAAAATCGCCGTTGATTTTGAATCAAACGAGTCTGTTGCTGCGCTGTATGGCGTGTAAGTTCCGTTATTCAAGAAACCAAAACCCCAGTCGGCTTTAGATTTAAAGTAATAAGCTCCCAACATCCACTCAAGCGGTCCATCAGAGTTGTCATTAATCTGGAGCTCTGCTGAAATGCTTTCTTGATCATTGTCGTGACCACCGAAGCCATTGTTAAAACTATCAAAGCCATCATAACGACCATTACTGTAGTCTACATCATAATACTGTAGGTTTTCATACTCATTATACGCACCAATGAATTTGATAGTTGCGAACTCTGCTTCATAAGTAGTTTGGAAGTTAAGTGAAAAATCTTTTGCCTCAACAGATGAAGGACCATCACGCGATACGTCCCACGGGCCAGCATCTTGCGATGTTGCGTCGCCGCCCGCGCCTGTACGGCCCGATGCATTTGGACCTGGCTGGTAACAATGTCCATTTTGGAAGGTTGCATTAGGTGAAAGGCCGGTAGACGTCGATCCATCCAAATTATTACGATAACATCCAATTTGTGTATAGCCCCAAATCGCATCCCCATTTGTGTTCTTATCTGAGTAAGACGCACGCAATGTTGCTTCTAATTGATCCGTCGGAGCCCACTTTGCAGTAACACGGCCCATAACGATGTCTTGGTTACGCAAATCATCTGAAACACCATCCAACCATGAATTTTCAATATAACCATCGTGATGATCGCCCATACCCGCAAATCTCAGAGCAAAGGTCTCAGAGACAGGCACGTTCACAACGCCCTCGACGCGCGTACGATTATACGACCCTAGAGTACCAGAAAGATTACCACTAAACCCATCAAAATCAGGCTCATTGCTGATGATGTTGATTGCGCCCGCAAATGTATTCCGGCCGTAAAGCGTACCCTGCGGCCCGCGAAGCACTTCGACACGCTGTGTATCAAGGAAACTACCCATAACTTGAGCTGTTGTTGCTGCGTAAACACCGTCATTAAACACGCCAACAACTTGGGACGCTGTTGGACCAACGTTATTAGTACGCGCGCCGCGCATCGCGATACGCGCTTCGTTACCAGAATAACCGAACTGCATTCCTGGAACAACAAGCCCCAAACGCGTTGGATCAACAATACCCGCTATATCTAGGCTGGTTTCATCAAGCGCTGTAACCGCAACAGAAACATCTTGAATGCCCTGTGCAACCTTAGTCGCCGTTACAATAATTTCATCCTCACCGTAACGCTTACCCGCACTATCTTGCGCAAAGGCCGCCGTAGACATCAAAGGAATTAAGCTAACACCCGCTACCAAAGTTTTTAAAGAATTCATCATAAGACTCCCCGTTTGAACACATGTTTAAAAGTTGGGAATCTCTATGTACTCCGAATGCAATTAAATCAAGTCATTTTTGACTTCGAATGCAATGCTAAAATAAATGTATCTTTTTTTGCAACAATGCAAAGCAAAAGCTTTATGTAACTTTCACTTAAATTATAGGAATAGTAAGGAACAAATTTCACCCCAAAACAAAACTTACAAATCAGTTTGAATTTTCAGAGAGATGGTGCGGCCGAGAAGACTCGAACAAGAACAATAAATATATGCATTTCAATAACTTAGATGATTTTTAGGTCTACTTTGTTACACCGTTTGTTACACCATTTGTTACACCAAAGCTGGAATAAATCGAACTATTCATAATTATCCGCAATGATGACAATTGTCTACAATTGATCAACTTCGGACAATAGAACTGTTACTAAAAAAATTTGGTTGGATGGTGTCTTCAGAATCAGGTTGGGTAACAATTACTCAAGCTCGCCTGCACTTAATTTACGTCTACGTTTGAACTTTCTAAGCCGAACCAGCCTTTGCTGCCTCTCTTCCAGTTCGACCTCTAGACGTTCAAATGTAGCCCAGTAGTCATCCCCGTAGGCTTCCACCAAACGTGCGACTGTTTTTAGACAGCGCTCAATATCTGAGGTTTCTATGTTCATATGAAGCTCTGGCGAGCCCTGCCCGCCAGAAGTCCTTCTTTTAAACTTACTGTGATTTCGGGCGAGACCAAACAAGGTCAGCGCCATCTTCACGGTGGAACAAGGCCGCGTTAATCGGTTTTGTCATTTCAGGACCATCGAGTTTCACACTGATATATTCCAGTGGTTCCGCGTCATCCTGCGGCTCTGTCACATCATTCCACGCGACGCCCAAATCACAGCGGCCAGACTTCACAAAATAGTCGGGGCTGTTTTCCGTTTTCTTCTTTTCATTCGCCACAAAGCGAACCTTCTTATTTGTCATGAGTGTTGCGATCGTGCCCTCAAAGCCCGTCGCAGTCGGTTTGAATGTTCCAATAGTAGCCATAGCGTTTTTCTCCTGTGCTTGACATGGTGGAAGTTAGGCCAGCTCGCGCTTAGCCTTTTTGAAGCCCGCATCACTTGCAAGAAAACTTGCCAGCATTGACGGGATTAGCGCTGAGACATCGGCCTTTTCGCCGTAAGCCTTTTCATAGACTTTGGCATAGGCTTCCAAATCAGCTTCCAAGTCCGGCATCACAGAGATTGTGTGCTTGGTTGGCTTGGTATCGGGAAGTTTGTGTAATTTTATCTGAGGCTGGCTCATGGGCTTGCTCCGTAAGGTTTGAGGATAAGGTCGCGCGAGACAATAACGTTGAACCGCCAGCCTTGGCGCACTTTGAGTGTGGGTTGCACATTGAGGTTACGGTCAATGATGCGCTGCCCCGCAATGTTAGCAGTATCTTGCCCAGCATTTTGCAAGGCGCGCGTCAGACGGTCACCGTCATCGCTGGCAAGCTCTGACCCAATAGAGAGTAGAGACGATAACGCTGCGCCTTTAATGAATTGCCATGTGTGTTTATCGACCTTGTCCTTAAGCCCAGCAAAACCCTGACTGTCAGAGCCCGGCAAATTATCAAGCTGAATGCTATCGCCATTAGGTAGAATGAGCCGCGTCCAGACAACGAGCGCGCGGCTCTGGCCAAATGCGATGACGCTATCATATCGTCCCATTAAACGAGAGCCTTGCGGGATAAGCAGATGCTGTCCTGTCACCGTATCATAGATGTTCTCAGTCACTTGGCCGATGACTTGGCCCGGCAAGTCTGAATTTAGTCCTGTGACCAGTGAGGCTGGAATAATGTTACCTGCCATCACCTGATAGGGTGAACGCGGAGAAACTAGGCCATGCGAGTTATAAATATCGTCTGTATCCCGATCTAAGAAAGCCTGCTTATCAACTTGCCCATTTGGGTCACTCTGGCCGCCGCTCAAATCAAATCCCGTAGGCGGCGCGGGATAGCCCGGTATTTGCGGAACAGGAAACCCAAGACCTTGGCTTAGCTGATCGACTGGCGCAGCACTTGCGTATTGCTGAACCTGACCGCTTGAAGCTTTACGGCCCACATTAAAGAATAAGTTCTGAGTTTTCGGCTGCTGGGTCGGTGGATCATAGACGGGCGCGGCAGGCTGAGATGATGGCGGCGGCGCGCTATATGACACTCGCTTTTGGGGTCGGGGCTTTAAAGCCACTTCCGATATGGGAGGCACTGAAACAGCTTGGTCTTTTGACAGATAAGCTGCGCCAAGATCACCCGGCAAAGGCGGTCCCAAAGTAGGCTTCATATCCTCATAGGTCTTTGGCAATAGCTCGAGTCCTGCGGCCATGGGCTTATGCGTGACATTGTAGAGCTCTTCTGCTTTTTCATCATGCACTGGTGATTGAAGCGCCATCGCCAAGGCTCCGAACATAACTGCGCCTAAAACAGCCGCACCGCCCAATAGCGCTTTGCGACTAAAACGGCGCACTGCGCGAGGCCGTGCTCGTATGGAAAGATTTGGGGTTATGTCACTCATGACGCGCGCTCAATGCGAACCACGGTTTGCTTCTTTTCACCAAGGCGCAATTCAGCGGCATCGAATAAACGGTCCACGACATAATAGCCGTCTTTGACCCGATAATTTACGAGCTTGCTTATGCTGCCTTTATCGTCTGTGACGAATAATGGCGGCGCTTCGGATACGGCCAACCCTTTGGGAAATTCAATGAAGACCTTTGAGCCATCGTCAAAGACGCGCGTTGGCCTCCAATGCGGGTCGTCACCTTTGATGATATAATCAAAACGCAAATCGTCTGGTTTTAGATTGGCATCTACCCTCTCATAACTCGCTTGGGTCACAAGGGATGTTTCAGGTGAATTTTTGCGAATATTTCTGATGGCGTCATGCGGATAACGCCAAGAGACTGCCGCCATATATGTGTCAGTAAATGACTTCAGGTCCAGATAATAGGTCCGCCGCGTCGAAGTGATAATGGCATTGGTCGAGAGATTTGCCGCCATGGGCTTCACTAGAATATGAACCTGTTCATTCACCCCTGACCCTGAAACCGTATCTCCTACTGTCCAGCGTTCCGTGTCACCTGCGGAGACCGTAATGAGCCCTTCACCCTTTTCCAATGCAATGTCTGTGACCTGCGTAGGCGATGTGTAGACCTGATAGAGCGATCCCGGCGTATAGGGATAAAGCTGGATGGCATTGAGGTAATTATCAGTCGTCGGCTTCACAATGGCGGCGTCATTGGCATAGCTGACAGCTTGAAAGCCGGACAGAGAAGGCCCGCTATCAAATAGGTCTACATCGAGCGGCATAGGCTTCATCTGCCCATCCATTATCAAGCTGGGCATCATCTCAGCCGTGTAATCTTCGGCTTCACTTAAAACGTCATAGGCTTGCGAAGATTCAGGCACGTAGAGCGCTTTGGACATTTCATCGGGCGTCGTCACGCTTCCCGATTTTAGATTACCCCATGCACCTTGAAGACTGGCACACCCTGATAGATTAACAGCGGCAACCAAACTTGATGTGGTCAGGATTAGGCGTGCTTTGTGTGATGTCTGTTTCATTGTGAAGCTCCCGCTGCATTGAGGTCTTTTGACCAGTGAAGTCCGTGGACATAGAGACCGAGCGGATTGCGGTGCAGAGTCTCTGCATCCGTCGGCGGCTTGGTAATGATTGAAAGGCTCGCCGTGTAAGTTTGCGTGGTGAGTTGCGCGCCATTTCGAAAATGTTTTTCGCGCCAGCGCACTTCAAAGCTATCCTCGGATGAGCGCACGATACTCGTGACATCCACGGTCACGCTGCGCTGCCCAATATCGGCAAAAGGATCATTCTCATTGGCATAGGTATTGAGCGTAAGCGCCGCTTGATCGGTGGCATAATTATAAGCGTTCAGCCAATTATCTCGCAGAACGACTGGGTCGATTGAGACTGACCGGACATTGCTTATGAAGCGCGCCAATTGATGCGCGATCTGCGCATCTGAAGGTTTGAAATTTGTATGCGCCGGGCCTGACGCTTTGACCGCGCCGCTCTCGTCAACTTCAACTACCCAAGGCACGATGCTCGCTTGAGCGCTTTGATAAATCA
This sequence comes from Maricaulaceae bacterium, assembly GCA_049607665.1. Taxonomy (GTDB): domain Bacteria; phylum Pseudomonadota; class Alphaproteobacteria; order Caulobacterales; family Maricaulaceae; genus Fretibacter. Next base: position 9,381 of record JBMYWT010000037.1, on the reverse strand, counting down.
GGCCGCTTGTGGAGAGCGCGGCTAATCCCATTGCGCCGCAAAATGCCAAGCACCATTTATTGCCGCGCGCATTGGCTCGGCCTAATCGCCGATCCTCTTTCTGTCCCGCGCGTTGATAAGGCGTTTCAGGGATAGGTGTTTTTCCAAATTTTGACTGATTACGTTTCCATTTCATCATCTTGTCCTCCTATTCAAAACTAAGCGTCTGGGTTTAGGGATGGGCCGCTTCCGCTGCCGCCGCCGTCACCGCCGCGAAGCGCATTTGTGGCTGTGCGCGTGGCGTGACGGGTTTGCTGTTGGCGATGAACCTTCTTGGCCCAGTTTGGCCCTTTGCCCGTTTCGCCCGAGCCGGAACCTCCGCCCCCATCTTTACGAGGTGCTTTCATACCTTTGGACAAAGCGGCCATTCCGCCGCGCATGCCATTGCCATGTGCCGTTGATACTGCGCCGCCTGCTGCGAGCGCTTTACGGCCTCCGGCTTTAGCGACGGACATCACGCCCGCTTGAGCTACTGCGCCCACACCTGCAGCCGCACCTTTAATGCCGCCGCCATGAGACATATTGCCAAGGGTGAAGGCCACTTTGGAACCGCCCGCCATGGATGCGCCCGCTTTGACAGAAGCCGCTGCGCCTTTACCGATACCTTTAATGCCGGCTCCCGCGACGGCACCGCCAGCCAGAGCGCCTGCGCCAACTGCCGCCATTGTGCCAACCGCTGCGCCAGCACCTAATTGCGGCGCGCCTGAAACCAAGCCAGTTGCGATACCGGGACCAAAGATGCCCAGGGCTAGTAAGGCCATTGAGCCAAGCATGATGGAGGCTGCGTCTTTCAGGGTGATGGGCACTACCGTATCAGGGGCGCTGGCAGGCGGTGCAAAAGCCGACGTAATGTCGCCAAAAATTGTCGAGCCGATGCCTATGATGATGGCAAGCACCATAAGTTTAATGCCGCTGGCCACGACGTTACCGAGAACCTTTTCAGCTAAGAATGATGTCTTATTCCAAAGCGCAAAGGGTATCAGAATGAACCCTGCAAGCGTCGTCAACTTGAACTCAAGAATGGTTACAAAGAGCTGTATCGCGATAAAGAAGAAAGCGAACATGGTAATGATCCACGCCAAGAACAGCGCGACAATCAATACGATGTTGTGGAAGAATTTCACAGGCCCAGTCAGCTCGCCTATTTGGGTTAAAATCGGGTGGGCCGCTTGAAATCCCGTATTGGCAATGAACCCTGGGCGCAGCAAATCATCGGCGGTCATTGTCGTGGCCGTCGCTTTTAAGCCAAGTCCGCCAAAGCTGTTAAAGACGATATTTGCGAGGCCCGAAAAGTTTGTGATGATCAGCGCAAAGACGCCGACATACATGACTTTTTTGAGGAACTTTCCGATGACTGAATTATCAGACCCCATGGCCCAATAAAGTCCCGCCAAAGTTATATCGATGCCGATGAGAATAGCCGTCAGATATTGAACCTCGCCGCCAAGCAATCCAAAACCGCTATCAATATAGCTTGTGAAGGTGACAACAAATTCGTCAATCACGCCGAGACTTGTGGGATCTGCCATTACGGTGTGCCTCCGCTGTAGGCATCATCGGAGCGCCCCATAAAAAGTCTCCTGCGGGCGCGGGCTTCTTTTTCGAGGGCAAGTTGGCGCGACGTTTCAAGGCTGCTGGCCCGCGCCTGGGTAATTTGCATTTGCTGCGCTTGCATGGACTGCTTTACAAGAAGTCCCATGAGCTGGTTCGTTGATTGTGTCGCTTGTAGTTCCCCAACTGAGCCGTGGCTTGAATTCATAAGCTGACTGAGCAAGACCTGATCCTCTTGCAGGCTTTCCACCATTTTTGACTGCATGAGCATGGCGTCATTTTGGGCGCGCTCTGACATTTCAAATTGCGCTTCGGCTTGCACCATGAGTTCATCTTGAGACATGCCGTCATAGCTTTCAGGAAAGTGCTCTCTGATTAGCTGGCGTGTGCGGTTTACATCGTAAGCCACATTTTCTGCCTGACGGTTCAAATAGGCTATCTCATTCAAGATGCGGTTCAGGTCCGCTGCAGAGTTCACGTCCAGCCGCGATAAATGCTTGGCCTGATTAATGAGCATATTGGCTTCATTGCGAAGCTGTTGCGCTTGGCGAATGATCTGGGTGTAGCTGCGAACGGCAGTGTAGAAATTTTGCACATAGTTTGCCGGATCATAAACAACCCCGCCAAATTGAGCATGACTCGCGGGCGCATGAGAAAGCCCCATAGCCGCGATAATTGCGATTGTGATTATTCCGCGACGTCGAGCCATGGGACATACTCCTCTTCATGAAATTGATCAGCCATAAGATCTGCGGCCCACTCCAAGCCTTTGAAGCGCAGCCAATGGGCCGCGAAATTATCAGGGGAGCCAAGTTCCAGGACGCGGTCAATGTGGGTTTGGCCTTCCTCTGAACCCACCGCGCAAAAGGCGAGCGCGACCGGGCCGAGCTGTAAATCAAACAGGCGATTGCCGCCGTGGCTTTGAAAGTAATAATCCCGCTTGGGCGTGGCTGAGGCGATGATTTGAACCTGTCGTTTATTCAGGCCAAAGCGGTCGTAAGCTTCTTTTTGCTGCGGCTCCATTGCGCGGTTATTGGGCAGAAAAATCCGTGACAGGCAGCTTTCAATAATCGCAGGAGCAATCGGGCTGCTCGCAATATCCGCAAGTGATTGGGTCGCAAAGATAACGGAGACGTTCTTCTTGCGCAGCACTTTGAGCCATTCTCGAATGCGGTCAGCGAACATCGGATCATCAAGGAAGACCCAAGCTTCATCCAGTATGAGGAAGGTTGGCTTGCCATCAAAGCGCGCTTCAAGCTTATGAAAGAGATAAGTCAATACGGGCGCAACAAGCGCCTTTGAGTGCATCAGCTCTTCCATCTCGAAAGCCTGCACGGCGTTATCGCGCAATGTATCTTGATTGCCGTCAAGAATATGACCGTAAGCGCCTTCAAGGGTGAAAGGCTTTAGCGCCAGACGTAAATCGCTATCTTGAATTAGAGCCGAGAGGCCTGTGAGCGTGCGCTGCTCTTCCGGCGCGCTAGCTAGGCTTTGAAGAGCTGTCCAAACTGTATTCTCAATCTCTGCCGTGACATCGACGCCTTTGGATATAAGCAGACCGGCAATCCATTCAGACGCCCACGCCATCTCATTCGGATCATCAATCCCTCGCAGGGGCTGAAACACCAAACCCGAGTCTGTTTCGCCAAGCGCATAGAAATCACCGCCGAGAGCTTCAATCATGGCGCGTGATGATGCGCCTTTATCAAAGGTGAAGACCTGCGCCGCCGGGTAGCGTTTGAACTGCATGGATAGCAGATTGAGTAAGACTGATTTACCTGCGCCCGTGGGGCCAACAACAAGCGTATGCCCGACATCACCTTGATGGGTGACCAGACGAAACGGCGTATGATCTTCTGTTGTCGCATATAGGAGCGGCGCGCCGCCAAGA